>JAZOMK010000440.1:0-3098 GCA_045653985.1 Clostridia bacterium
GAACAGCAGCGCATATACCAGCTAAACCTCCGCCAACAACGCAAAAGTCAACATCATATTCAAACCTATTAAGCATATTATTCCTCCATAACCATTGATTTTTGAATATTTTATCAAAAAAGATTGTAATTTATATAGTAATATCGTATAATTTTTTAGAAATATTGTTCTTTTTTGCAATAATTACATGTTTAAAATCGGTGTTTCAGGCACCGCCGCATTTGACTTATACTTATAGTGAAGTTTATAACTGTTTGCTCCTATGTTTTTAGATTCAAGATTTAAACAGAAATGTTCAACACCTTTAATCTTAGGTAAAATAAATTGTATAATATGACCGCATAAATTCGTATTTTTCTCAACAAACTCAATCTTCCAATCTAAAATGTTATAGATATTGCCACCAATATTTATTGAAACGTTGATTTCTTCATTAAAAATATCATACTCATAATCAATTCCGTTAGAGACAAAATAAGCTTTTTCATCTTCTAAAACATCAATATTGAATGATGTTTTATAAAACCATTCATCATCTTTGATTTGAAGGTATTTTTTACAGTTATCACCGTAATTTATATCTCCCCATTTTTTGAATATAGCATAATCATTTTGTATATTTCCAGGAACAGAAGCATCAAAAAATTCATTTTCACCTATTTTTTGACCGCACCATTTAAGTTCCATAAGAACACCTTATAAAACGTCATAATATTTATCTTATTATAAGTTTAAAAAATAATATTGTCAATGTTTAAATCATGAAAAAAATACACTATATATGCATTAAAAGTTGAAAAATATCTTGCAATATAACAATATATTTGATATAATACCATAAAGAAAAAGTTTAAGGAGTTAAGCTATGACATTAAATGATTTTAGCAAAAATATTCTTTGCCCCCAAAGCAAAATTTGTTATCCTAAAAGCATCAAGCATGTTTACGGCAACGTTGAAAATGCGAATAATATTTTAGGTAGTAAAGGCACTACTGTTTTGAAATACGATGGTGAAACAGCACCAAAACTCATCCTTGATTTAGGCAGAGCATCTATCGGAGGATATCCTGTTTTTAAAGTAAAATCATACAGCGGCGACAATCCTGTTATCCGCCTTGCTTATTCAGACTGGTATGATTATATGATGGAAGAATCACATGGTGAAAAAGGCGATTTTGCACGTGGTGCAACAAAATACTTAGGTGTTGAGCTTCCTGTTCTTCCATGCGATCCTAATCGTTATAATCTTTTCACAATTACTCATGAGGGTGAATATATATCACCATTGGTTCAGGGCCAGCAAAATTGGTTAATGATTAAGCTTGATACCCCTGGAACAGAAGTTGAAATTGAATATGCTTATTTTTATTATACTTCTGACGATTCAAAATACGATGGTGCATTTGATTGTTCTGATGAAAACATCACAAAATTATGGTACGCATCATGTTGGACATGCCAGATTGCAACAATAAGCAACTCACATTCATGGGATGTTCTTAACAACACTCTTCTCCTTCGTGCACTTTCAAAAGGTAATGATGCAGGTTATTATAAAAACGGAACATCTTTAAAGGATTATTCCGTTGAATTTGATGGCGCTATTGCAAATAATCCTCATATGTGTTCAGGTCTTGGTGTTTTATTGCGCGCAAAGGATATTGAAAGTGGTTATGCTATTTTCTTAAATCTTGATGGTTCTATCGAAGCATATACTCGCAAAAACAGCGCATATAATCTTATTGCTACTGCAAAAACAGATTTTGATGTTATTGATAACAAATTCTACCATATTAGCGCAACAGTAGATGGAGACAAAATTACCTATTCTATTGACGGCAAAGAATATCTTTCTATCAATGATGCAACTTATGCTTGCGGTTCATTTGGTTTCTGTCAGACAACTGAAAAATGGGCTGTTGCAAAAAATCTCAAGGTAACTTCCGATAACAAAGTAATTTTTGCCGATGATTTTTCCGGTAATCTTGATGTTTATGATTTCACTCGTTCTGCCCCCTTCGTTTCAGACGGTGCAAAACGTGATAGACTTCCTTGGATTGGTGACCTTGATTGGGCCGGCAGAAATATTTATTATGCTTTCAAAAACTTCAAAGCAATGCCCGAATCATTAAGAATGTTTGCTTTCCACCAAACCCCCGAAGGATATGTTTGGGGTACTTGCTATCCCGAAAACACCTTAAAGCCCGTAATCGGTGATTATGGATACTATGAATCAGATATTTTCTCTGCTTGGTTCATTCCCACAGTTGCTGACTATCTTCTCTTCACCGGTGATAAAAAATTCTGTGAAGAAATTTATCAGAACATGAAAGATGATCTAAATAATCTTTGGTGATTTGTTGAATCTGATGGCTTATTTAACCAAAGATATGCAACAAGTAAAGGTTTATGGGATCATACTCTTAACGACATGGGTAAATTCACCTATAACAACCTTATTGTTTCAGAAGCTTTTGGTGAAGCAGCATATATCGCAGGTATTTTAGGCAAAACCGAAGATGAAAAAGAATTTTCACGTCGTAAAGCTATTGTAAGAGAAGCAATTAAAAAGAATATGACAAGTCCCGAAGGCTGGCTTACAAAGGGCTTATATGATCGTGATATGTGCGAAATGTCAAATCCGTTAGCATTATCAATTCACTATTTTGATGATGTTAAGGATGCAAAGGCAGCAGTTGATGCTCTTATTGACAGAACACCCGGACACGCTAAAATAACGGCTCTTATGATTCGTGGTGCATATATGTATGGTTTTGACGAAGAAGCATTTAAAACAATGTATAAGCCTGGTTATACCTATGTAAAGGAGAACACTGACTTCATCGTTTACGATGCTCTTGAAGATCCGCATTTCGATTTCAGATCACACAATATGCATCCCGCAAACTGGATCAATGCTTTGAACGATTGGCGAGGTCCCATGACAACATGGGAATGTATGACGTATCCTCCACTTAAAGAAAGCAACGGAAACGCATGGGGAGATCGTTCACATCCAGATACAGCTATCGCCCACATTCTTTCTTCTTATATACTTGGCGTTATGCCCGAAGAACCCGGTTTTAAAACATTTACAG
>JAZOMK010000441.1:0-5641 GCA_045653985.1 Clostridia bacterium
TCCCAAAGCGAAATGTGATCAGGTACGCCCGGATAACCAACCGCACCTAAATAGATAGCATCAAACTTTGAAAGAGTTTCGATACCATCTTCGGGCATCATACAACCATTTTCAAGATAATATTCACAGCCCCATGGGAATTCAGTAAACTCAAATTCAAATGAGCCATCAAGTTCTGCTACTTTTTTTAATACTTTAACACCTTCAGCAATAACCTCAGGACCGATACCATCGCCTGCGATAACGGCAATTTTATAAGTTTTCATTGTATTCTCCTCTATTATCTCTGAAGCTGAAGATCGAAGTGGATATCGTATGCCTTTTCTTCGTCTGTGAACTTGTGCTTTGTATCAATTACTTCGCCGTTGTTGAACTTTCTGTCTTCAACTGCTTCAGTTGTACCCATAACGGTAACGTTTACCTGTCTGCGACGTGCAAGAACATGGTCCCAGTCAATGAAATAAATGTGTGCGAATCTTCCAAGGTCAACCTGGCCATCCTTAATTGTAAGGGTTTCACTTCTGCCAAAGAAGCAGCTTCTTAAATGACCGTCAGTATTCATACTTGAGAAATCACCGGGTTCATCAACATATCTGCCATACTGTGCATGGATAGGGCCGGGATGACGATACTGATGCTCTTCAGCAAAGTCAGGGATCATCTTTCTCATAATATCGAGAAGATCGTGCTGTAAAAACTCAAGGTCAAATGAATCAATATCATGTGGACATTCCTGAACCATAACTGAACAAGTTGTGTGGTGTGATACGATAGCTACTGTACCGTTCTTAACGCCTGATGCTTCAACGATTTCGTTGATTTCCTTTTTAATGTCGTGGAATGTAGGTATCCAACCTCTTGACTGTAATTCTACTTCCTTCTGAACAATTTTAAATTCCATTTTTTCTTCCTCCAATAAAAATTATTTATTTAATCTTTCGCCAACTGCGCCACCTGGGTGGATAGCGGCAAATTGCTCATTTTTAAAACCCGTTTCCTCAATCAAAGCAGTTTGTAATACATGGAATATTACTGCAAGTGAGGTTGACGAGGTTGTGCCCTGACAGTTATATTTGTCAGTTTCCCTATTAACGTACTGTTTGATAACAACGTCGGCTTCCGTTGCCAATGGGGATTCAAGATTTTCTGTAATTGCAATTATTGAAACGTTTTTCTTTTTACAAATATCAAGTATCGGTAAAAGTTCCTTAGTTTTGCCACCACGGGATGCAAATACCATTACGTCCCCCTCCTGCAAAAAGCCCGTACCACCATGCACGGCCTCAGCAGGTGAAATAAAACGTGCAGGACGTTCAATACAACACATAAGATGACAGAAATGCTGGCAGATAATTCCGCTATGGCCACAGCCTGCTGCGCCGATTCTTTCTGCATTCTTTAAAAGTTCAACAGCCTTTGAAAATGCTTCCTCATCAAAATATTCAAGCATCTGTTTAATACATTCGCTTTCGATAAGATAAGCATTTTTTGCTTGTTTTAACGCTTCGCTTGTCAATTTTATTTACCTTCCATTTCATCCCATGCTTTTCTTAAATTATAAAGCATTTCTTCAACCATTGCATATGGATCTTCAGCCTTAATAATACCGCTTGTTGAGCCTGTAGCCTGTGCGCCCAATTTGATTGTATCATAAACATCTTTACCGTTTGAGATACCTGCGCCCTGAAGCACCATAATTTCAGGATTGATTTCGCGAACAGTTTTAATTGTTTCGATAACGTAATTGCTATCGCTTGTCTGACCTGTGCCGATAAGATCAGTAGGTTCGGCAACAATAAGGTTGGGAGACATTTTTGCAATAGTCTTAACGTCTTCAACAGTATTTGCGCAAACAATAGTACCTAAGCCAACTTCATCTGCACGCTTAATTGTTTTTTCGATTTCTTCCATTGTAAGAGGCTTTTCGGCATGGTTAAGCATAACACCAACTGCGCCCGCTGCCTTAACTGCTTCAGGAAGAACACTACCAAGACCTCTGCCGATAGGAAGATAATCCATATGCTGAGCAAATACAAGAATACGCTCAGTATTATCAGCAAGAAGCTTAATATCGGTATACTGTGGTGTAACGATAACGTCAACATCATACTTCATTGCAACCTTATCAATTACCTGAGCAAGCTTTAACATCTTCTCACCATAAAGATAAGCTTTGGGGCCAACCTCAAAAAACGGAGGTTTTATATTTAATCCCTTATACATAACAAAATTACTCCTTATAATATACTTCTATATAATAATACAACATCAACTTTTAAATGTCAAATAATTTTTTATCTGCATTTCGTTTTATTAAAAATCGAAAGTAAAACGAAAGTTTTTGCATGTAAATAATTGACAAACGAAAGTATAAATGTTATACTTTTTTTATTGGAGGTATCGCTATGACTTCGGACGAGAGAAAAAAACAAATTTCTGAAATGATACAAGCAACCGGAAAAGTTAAAGTAAACGAATTAAGTTCTATTTTTAACGTATCGGAAGTAACAATAAGAACAGACCTTGCCGATATGGAAAATCAGGGACTTTTATCACGCATACATGGTGGAGCAATCTATTCATACAAACCATATTACAGCATGAATTTAAACCAGCGACTTGAAACTAACCAATCAGAGAAAGTCGAAATTGCAGAAAAGATATCAAAGCTTATTAAAGAAAATGATACTATTATGCTTAATTCAGGCACTACTACCCTACTGACTTTCAGAAAATTTCCGGCCGAATATAATTTAAACATTGTAACAAATTCCATTTCAATAGCATTGGAAGCATCAAGCAATCCAAACTACAACGTTGTGCTTGTGGGCGGTTCAGTAAATACAAAATATCAATTTACTTATGGTGCAGATGCAATAAATCAGCTAAAAAAATATCGTGCAGACAAGCTTATACTTTCTGTTGACGGTATTGATATTGAAAATGGATTTACAACGTATTATGATAAAGAGGCAGATATTGACAGAGTTATGCTTGAACGTTCACGAAGTTGTATTATTGCTGCCGATGGTTCAAAATTCAATCATAGCGCTTTTGTAAATATTTCTGATATATCGGTTGCAGATGTAATAGTAACAAACGGCAGATGCAACAAAAACTTTTTAAATGAACTAAAAGAAATAGGAATGGAAATTATTTTATAAAAAAAATCAGGTTTTTAACCTGATTTTTTTATATTCCCAACAGTTTTTGCGCATTTTTATAGAATATTTTTTCTTTATCTTCATCTAAGATTTCAAGGCTGTTTATAAGCCTTAATTCCATTTGTACGTTATGCCAGGGTGTATCGGTACCAAACAATATTTTATCCGCCCCATGCTTTTCGTAAATTTGTTGGGCATAATATTTTGGCATCATCGAATAACCAAAGGACGTATCAAAATAAACATCCGTACCGCAAAGATATTTTAAAACATCTTCATAACAAGCAACACCGCCCCAATGTGCCGCAACAACAGGCGAAGAAAACCACGAAAGCGCCTTTAAAAGTTTTTCGGGCGTATTCCCGTAAGGAGGGCCAAAGCCATAATCTTTACCTGAATGAAAAACTGTAATTAAACCTAACTTTGATATCTTTTCGTATATAGGTTTCATTTTAGGATCATCAATAGAAAACCCCTGATAATCTGGATGCAGTTTTATACCCTTTAAGCCCATTGCTTTAATTCTTTCTAGTTCTTCAAAAACATCTTCACTTTCAAAATGAACCGAACCAAACGAAATTACGTCATCACTATTTATTGATGCAGCAAAATCATTTACATTCTTTTGTTGGTGGGCATTTGTTGCAATATTTAAAACTACAGTTTTATTTACACCGCCATTTAACATTGATTGCTTTAAACCATTTAAAGTGCCATCAGTATATGGTTCAAGACCGCCCGAAGCATACGATAATTTTTCGATAGCTTTTGTTGCTATTTTATCAGGAAAACAATGTGCGTGGAAATCAATAAGCATATAAAAATCTCCTTTAGCATTTTTTCTTTTGCCTTATGAAGAAATATATCGATAAGGCAAAAATTACAGCGGTATATCCTAACACCCATACAAAATGGATAAATAAATTCTCAAATTGTCCGTTTATAATTCCCTGTTCAATTTTAACTGCATGGTAAAACGGAAGCATTTTTGCGATTTTTTCAAATGTTCCGCCAACTAAAGATAAATCAAACCAAACGCCCGAAAGCCAAGCGCATAAGTTAGTTAGAAGCGCACCGCAAATACCGCCAACTTGCTTATCGTTTAAAAGGCTTCCGCACAATAAACCTACAGAAATAAAAAGCAACGATATAACAGCAATAAACAAAATTGCTATAAGTACATTTATTGAGATATCAAGTCCAATCAAAATGGCAATTAAATAACAAACAGCACTTTGCATTACTGCCAACGGTATAACCGGTAAAATATAACCTAAAAGAAAATCGTATGCCGTTAATGGTGTTGTGTATAATCTTTGTAAAAATGCCGTGCTTCTGTCCTTTGAAATTATTGTTGCAGTAAAAAGTGAAATAAATGATAACCCGAATATGGTGATTCCAGGTGCAAGATTTGCAATTTTGTACAAGTCAGTTTCAGCAGGAATATTATTTTGGATAGCCGTTAAAAGTAACAACAGAATTACCGGAAAGCCTAAGCCAAACAGCATAATAAGAGGATCTCTCAGCATTTCTTTAAAATTTCGTGTTGCGAAACACATCATTTTCATACTACTTTGCCTCCTTTACTATTTTAACAAAAGCATCTTCGAATTTTTCAGTATCTGCATATTTTTTTATTTCATCTTGAGTATCAAATTTAATCAGCGTACCGTTTTTCATTATAGCAACGCGGTCAGAAAGTTTTTCGGCTTCCTCCATATAATGCGTTGTAAGAAAAACAGTAACCTTGCCTTTTAAAGACAGAATAATATCCCAAAGTTCGCTTCGTGCAATTACATCAAGACCAACAGTAGGTTCATCTAAAAAAAGAACCTGAGGATCGGTTATAAGCGCCATAGCAATACTTAATCTACGCTTATATCCACCTGAAAGTTTTGATGATTTTTTTGCAAGGAATTGTGTTAAACCTAATTTTTCGGCAATATCAATAATACGTTTTTTGCGCTCGCTTATATTAAAAATACCTGCAATAAGTTCAAGATTTTCTTTCACGGTAAGACCTTTCGCAATGGCATCTTCTTGTGGCACAACCGCAATTATTTTTTTAACTTCATCAGGATTTTTTACTATACTTTTACCATTTATTATTGCATCGCCTTTTGTAGGCAACGTAAGGCAGGAAAGCATCTTTATAGTTGTACTTTTGCCTGCACCGTTAATGCCTAAAAACGAAACTAATTCCCCATCATTTATATCTAATGAAAGATTATCAACTGCAACTGTGTCTTTATAAATTTTAGTTAGTTGGCGTATTTCAATCATAATAACTTCCCTTTCTGCAAAAACTGATTTTTTAAACCATTAAAAACATCTGAAGTCATTTGACTAATAAGGCTGTTTTCAAGTTCAAAATAACCTGTTGCGTGCATTGATGCAATACCATGAACAAACGACCACATTTCAAGATGAAACAGCTTTGCATCATCACCCGACAACCCTAAATTTTTTTGTACAAA
>JAZOMK010000442.1:0-9252 GCA_045653985.1 Clostridia bacterium
AGTTTCTTTAAAAGGATTTTTATATTCGCCTTTTGCGGTAAGGGCGATATTTACGCGTTGATATTTAGGGATATTATAATTTTCCATAACAAAAACTCCTTAGTTTATTAAAAGAATTATACCATAGCCAAAATGCTTTTGCAAGTTAAAATTAAAAAACTCAATTAAATATGGAACAATCTCGCAAAATGATAAACAAATTCTCACAAATTGCTATTGAAATTGAAAGAAAAATATTATATAATATTAAAAAAGGAGCAATTATATGATAGTTAAAACACCGCCTATGGGCTGGAATACATGGAATACCTTTGGCGACAAAATAAGCACACAACTTTTAAAAGAGGTTGCTGATGCTTTTGTTGAAACGGGTTTGAAAGATGCCGGATATGAATATATTATAATTGACGATTGGTGGTCTTTAAGAGAACGCGATGAATCAGGTAAAATTGTGCCTGATCCCGCAAAATTCCCCAACGGCATTAAAGAAGTTGCCGATTACATCCATTCAAAAGGCTTAAAGTTTGGTATGTATTCATCATCAGGCATTAAAACCTGCGGTGGCTTCCCCGGCTCATTTGGTAATGAAGAACTTGATGCAAATACTTTTGCTTCATGGGGCGTTGACTATTTAAAATACGATTATTGCTATAAGCCAAGACATATCAGCACCCAGTATTTATACAGAAAAATGGCACTTGCCCTTCAAAACACGGGCAGGGACATTCTTTTTGCCGCTTGCACATGGGGTAGTGAAGAAACCTACCGCTGGATTAAAACTACAGGCGCGCATACGTGGCGTTCATCAGGCGATATTACAGACTCATGGCAAAGCATTAAAAATATCTATCTTGATAACGTTGATAAGCTTGAGTATGATGGCAGAGGATGCTATAACGACATGGATATGCTTGTTGTAGGTATGAATAATAGAGGCCTTGCATCACTTACCGGCTGTAGTGAAGAAGAGTATCGTACGCATTTTTCAATCTGGGCAATGCTTAATTCACCATTAATTATCGGTTGCGACGTTCGCAATATGGATGATGCTGCTAAAAGAATTCTTTTAAATAAAGAAGTTATTGCAATCAGCCAGGATCCTGAAGGCTATTCACCCTATGAATATGGCAAGGAAGTTTGGGTTAAGCATCTTAAGGATGGCGAAATTGCATTGCTTATTTTAAATATGCAGGATAAGCCACAAAAGCGAGTTGTTTTGCTTTCTGACTTTGGCTTAGAAGGTAAAGTTTTAACTAAAAATCTTTGGACGGGCGAAGAAACTATTGTTGAAGATGGAACTGTTATCTATAGACCTGAAGGTCATGGTTGCACGTTCTTAAAATGTAAAATGGTAAAATAAAGGAGAAAGACTATGATAGTAAATAAACCACCAATGGGATGGAATACGTGGAATACCTTTGGCAGCAACATTAACGAACAGGTTATTAAGGAAACTGCCGATATTCTTGTTGATTCAGGCTTAAAAGATTTAGGCTATAATTATCTTGTTATTGACGATTGCTGGTCATTAAAAGAAAGAGACGAAAACGGCAGGCTTCAGGCTGACCCTGAAAAATTCCCAAGCGGAATGAAAGCACTTGCTGAATATATACATTCAAAAGGCTTAAAATTCGGTATGTATTCCTGCTGTGGTACTTTGACCTGCGCAGGATATCCCTCATCATATGATTATGAGTTTATTGGTGCCGAAACCTTTGCTTCATGGGACGTTGACTTCTTAAAATATGACCATTGCTTTAAGGTACAGGAAGCATCAAGCGCACACTTATACCGCAAAATGGGCATCGCACTTCAAAATTCAGGCAGGGACATTCTTTTTTCTGCTTGCTCATGGGGCGTAAACGAAACACATAAGTGGATTAAATCAACAGGCGCACATATGTGGAGAACAACGGGCGATATTTTTGATTCTTGGGAAAGCATAAAAGAGCTTTACGGCAAAAATAAGGAAATTTTACCTTACTCAGCACAAAACTGCTTTGGCGATATGGATATGCTTGTTGTTGGCATGCACGGTAAGGGTAACGTTGGTCTTTCAGGTTGCACTAAGGAAGAATATCGTACACACTTCTCAATTTGGGCAATGTTTAATTCGCCCCTTATGATTGGTTGCGATATCCGTGCAATGGATGATGACGCCAAGGAAATTATGATGAATAAGGACGTTATCGCAATAAATCAGGATGCACAATGCGCACAGCCTTATGAATATGGCTGTGATACGTGGGTAAAACATCTTGAAAATGGCGACGTTGCTGTCCTGTTTGTTAATATGAGGGATAAACCCGCCAATATGTCAATCAGTATTTCAGATATGGGTATTGATTTAGCTTCAAACAAAAAGCTTCAAGTTAAAAATCTTTGGACAGGTGAAGAATTTGAAGCCAAAAACGGCATAATTCTTGATTACCACATTCCTGAACATACAGTAAAATTTTATAGATGTAAAGTAATTGATAAGTAATAAAAACGCCAATCTGTACAACAATCAGATTGGCTTTTTTAATAAAAAATTATATTTCGTATCTACTGTAGGCTTCTTTTACATATTCTCTTGGTGTGGTTTTCATTCTGCGCTTAAAAACAAAACTGAAATAGCTTTGTGAAGAAAAACCACATTCGTAGGCAATTTGCGTTAACGAATAATTGGTTGTTAATAATAATTGCGTTGCTTTTTTTATGCGCTGTTCTTCAATATAATCACGCAGAGTTTTGCCTACAGCCGCTTTGAAAGTATTGTGGAAGTGTATGGGGCTAAATGACATTTCCTTTGAAATCTTTTCAAGTGTTAAGTTTTCGGTTAAATGTGCGTTAATGTAATTAAGTGATTTTTCTATGGTTACGTGGCTGTTGGATGAACTGCTGTTTTTAAGTGAAAAATCTTTGCTGATTGTATATATAAGCTTTAACAAAAGGCTTTGTAATATGATTTCTTCATTGCTGTCAAAGGAATTATAATGCTTTAAGATTTTAATAAAAATTTCTTTATAAACGTCGGCTTTGTCTGTTTCAAAGAAAACAGGAAGGTTGTTTAGTATATCAAAAAGCTGTTTATCGTCAACAACTATATGTACATAATAGCATTTAAAAGGAAACTTGGTGTGCCTTGTTTGCCCCGGCTTTACACAAATAAGCATATTTGGGTTAATGGTGCAAAAAGAATCTTCAATATAAGAAACACCGCCTGCCTCAATGGGTAATTCAATTTCAAAGGCAGTGGTTGTTCTGTCTTTACTTACTTTGTCATTTTTGTTTACGATTTGGGAATTGTAAAGACCTGCATCAATAATTTGCGGTAAAATCATAATAAATCACCTTTGATAGTAAGATTTCTAATAAAAATAGTAAGAAATTTATATTACTGCAGTTAGATATATAATACAATATCATTAAAAGTATGTCAAGATGAAAGGGTACGTATGGAAATTACAAAAAACTTTAAGGGCGGAAATATTGAGGTTACGGATATAAAAGGTAACGACGTTTTTGTAAACCGCGAAGTCAGGGACGGTACAGGCTATTTTTATTGGGCATTTTGCGTGAAAAATGCAGGCGGTAAGAAGCTTCGCTTTATATTTCCGTACCATACAAGGGTAGGTCGTTTTGGTGCGGCTGTAAGCCACGATTTTAAAAATTGGCAATGGAGTTTTTCAAAGGAAACAGTAAACGAGGGCGATGCTTTCACTTATGAATTTAAAGAGGATGAAAACTGTGTTTACTTTGCCCATGATATGGTTTATTCCGAAGATAAATTAAGAGATTTTCTAAAAGAAAACAATATAGAAGCCGAAACTTTCACAATAACTAAAAAAGGCAGGGAAGTGCCGTCTTTTACAATAGGCGAAGGTGAAAAAATTGTTGTTGTAACATCAAGACACCATGCCTGCGAATCAACGGGCACTTGCGTTTTACATGGCTTTGCTGAAGGTTGCATTGAAAATCCCATTGCGGGCATAAAGTTCTTGTTTGTTCCTTTTGTTGATTTTGATGGCGTAACTGATGGTGATCCCGGCAAAAACCGTCTGCCATATGACCATAACAGAGATTATGGTGAAGCACCTGCCATATATAATGAAACAGCAAAGCTTCGTGAACTTGTTGAAAATAATCAGGTTTTAATGAATTTTGATTTTCATTCACCTCATCACGACGGTGGCATTAACGATTACCCCTATATTATGAAAATTCCTGCCAATGAAAATAACGTGTACGAAAGAATTTCAAAATATTTAAAAGAAGCAACTGCAAAGGATGCGGATTCTTTAACCTATACAAGCAATGAAGATCTTAAATATGGTAGCCAATGGAATATGAGCGATACGCCAAACGTAAAAAATTATTTTCTTAAAAGAACAATATTAAAATCAGCCATTACTATGGAAACGCCGTATTTTGGACTTGATGATAATATGTTTACGCAGGAAAAAGCGATGAGAATGGGAAAGCATTTATATAGTGCTGTTTATGAAATTTTAAAGGAGTTATAAATTATGAAACAATTTGAAATTAAAAATCATGAACCAAGTTTCTTGCCTGAAGGTAATTGGAAACTTATCTGGGCAGACGAATTTGACGGAACTGAACTTGATAGAACAAAGTGGGATTACCGCCGTTCAATGATGGGGCAGAATTGGCTTGCATGGACCGATAAAGGCGTTACGCTTGATGGCAACAGCAACGCAGTTTTCTCTATCGTTATGGAAGATGGCAGACCTGTAAGCTCACAGCTTCAAACAGGCTATAACTTTATGGATGAACCCATTGTTAAAACAACTTTCGGTGATGATGATATCCAATGGAAAATAGGCAAATTACATAAGCCTCTTTTTGAACATAAATACGGCTATTATGAATGTCGCTGTCGCTTACAGCAAAAAGAAGGCTGGTGGACGGCTTTCTGGATACAGTCATCAACCATTGGCGCATCACTTGACAGCCGCAGAACAGGTACAGAAATTGATATTATGGAAAGCTTCCATCCCGGCAAAATAGTTAAACACGCTTTACATACGGGCGGATACGGTCTTGACCGCGTTTCCGTTATGGTGGGCGAGGGTGCTGAAATTGATAAAACTCAGTTCCACCGCTTTGGTGTTTTGTGGGATACAAACGGCTACACCTTTTATATTGATGGCGAAGAAGTTGGCAAATCTGATGCTAATCCCTCTGATTGCCCTGAGTTTATTTTGATTTCTACCGAGGTTGTTGGCTACCGCAGTACGGAACGTCGCGCAACTGATGCGGCATTTAATGCAACAGACGATAGCTTCCTTGTTGACTATGTTCGCGTTTTTGATTTATGCGAATAAAAAAATATTGCAATATAAAATTAACTGTTGTATAATATGTAGAAACAAATAGCATCAAAGGAGAAATTTATTATGTTTGTTAAAAAACCGCCTATGGGTTGGAACACTTGGAACACTTTTGGTCATCATATTGACGAAAAACTTGTTTTAGAAACTGCTGACGTTCTTGTTGATTCAGGCTTAAAGGATTTAGGCTATGAGTATCTTGTTATTGACGATTGGTGGTCATTAAAACAGCGTGATGAAAATGGCAGACTTCAGGCTGATCCTGAAAAATTCCCCAGCGGAATGAAAGCTATTGCCGATTACGTTCACTCAAAAGGTTTAAAGTTTGGTATGTATTCCTGCTGTGGTACTTTAACCTGCGGTGGTTTCCCTGCATCATATGATTATGAGTTTATTGATGCTGAAACTTTTGCTTCATGGGGTGTTGACTTTTTAAAGTATGACTATTGCTTTAAGCCAATAACGGCACAAAGCGCACTTTTATACCGCAAAATGGGACTTGCACTTCAAAATACCGGCAGAGATATTCTTTATTCTGCTTGCTCATGGGGCATGGATGACAGCTATAAATGGATAAAGTCAACAGGCGCACATATGTGGAGAACAACCCATGATATAAACGATTCATGGGAACGTATAAAGGAACTTTACATACAAAATAAGGAAATTATCCCTTACAATGCACCAAGCTGTTTTGGTGATATGGATATGCTTGTTGTTGGTATGCACGGCAAAGGTCTTGCAGGTCTTAAGGGATGTACTAAGGCTGAGTATTGCACTCACTTCTCAATTTGGTCAATGCTTAATTCACCTCTTATGATTGGTTGCGACATCCGCGCAATGGATGATGATACAAAAGAAATTTTGATGAATAAAGAAGTTATCGCAATCAACCAGGATGAGCTTGGTGCACAACCCTATGAATATGGTTGTGATACGTGGATAAAGCATCTTGATAACGGTGATATCGCAATTTTAATGGTAAACCTTTCAGAAAAAGATCAGCGCGAGATGATTCTTCAGATTTCAGATATCGGCGTTGATTTAGGTACAAATAAAAAGCTTTTAATGAGAAATCTCTGGACAAAGGAAGAAAAGGTAGTTGCTAACGGTACCATCAATGAAAAAATTGATGCCCATGCTTGCTTATTGTTAAGGTGTAAATTGATTGATGGATAAGTGCATTATATGTTCAAAAGAGCTTTCCGGTAATGAAATCGGTTTAACCAAAAAACTTATAAACCGCGGTGCAACTGAGTTTATGTGTATTGATTGCCTTGCTGAAAAGTTTAAGGTAACACCTGAGCGTTTAAGGGAAAAAATCGAAGAATTTAAAGAAAGCGGATGTTTGCTTTTTAGTTAAAAAAGTATTGAGGATGATGTGTTTATCATCCTCTTATTTTTTTAAATACCGCTTGCCCTAAAACATATATTTTGATATAATTACTTTTGTTTAAAAAAGGAGTATTTATGGAAAAGGTTTTAGGTTTTGTTAAGAAAAATGCGGTAATGTGCATAGCTTTGTTGGCGGCAATTATTACTGCTTTCATAATTCCGCCGGATAAAGAGTATCTTGGGTATTTTGATTTTAAAACCCTTACGTGCTTGTTCTGTGTGCTTGCAGTTGTGTGTGCGCTGAAGAATATAGGCTTTTTCTTTCATCTTGCCCATACAATAGTAAGAAAGTTCCAAACGGCGCGCACGTGCATATTGGTGCTTGTTTACGTAACCTTTATCGGTTCAATGTTCATTGCCAATGATATGGCACTTTTAACCTTTTTGCCCTTAGGTTATCTTGTTTTAACCGAAACGGGGGAGGAGGGATATCTTGCATTTACCTTTATAATGCAGAATATTGCCGCTAATTTAGGTGGTATGCTTACACCCTTTGGAAATCCGCAGAATTTATATTTATATTCAAAATTTAATATTCCCACCATGGAATTTATGGGAATAATGCTTGTGCCTTTTTTAGTAGCAACTGCGCTTATTACGGTGTGCTGTCTGTTTGTAAAAAAAGAACCTCTTAAAATACGCGGCGACCAAACGGTGCTTTCAACAAAAAGAACCGTTATATATCTTATATTATTTGCCCTTGCAGTTTTAATTGTGTTTAAAGGAATACCTTATATAATAGGACTTATCGTTATCCCATTGGTGCTTATTTTTATGGATAAAAAAGCATTAAAGGATGTTGATTATCCTTTGTTATTTACCTTTGTGTTTTTCTTTATCTTTGCAGGCAATATGGCACGAATCGATGCGGTTAAAAATCTCTTATCATTTTTGCTTGAAAAAAATACATTATTGTTTAGCGTGCTTTCCTGCCAAGTTATAAGTAACGTACCCTCGGCAATTTTACTTTCACAATTTACAACTGATTATGCACCACTTCTCGTTGGCGTGAATATTGGTGGTGCAGGCACGTTGATTGCATCCCTTGCCAGCCTTATAACTTTCAGGGAATATACAAAACATTTCCCCAATCGCGTATGGCGTTATATATTGATGTTCTCTTTGTTTAATTTTGGCTTCTTGATTGTTTTAACTGTGATTATGTCGTTTATAGTTTAATTAAAATCTCCCCTTTGGGAGATTTTTTCTTATTTTTGGTATAAAACAAGCAATAATTTTTCGTGTTTTGTTGGTTTTGTGAAAAATTGTTACGTGTTTTTGATAAAAAAATGCTGTTTTTTTCTGTTTTTCTATTGACATTTGCTTTGTTTTGTAATAGAATAGTAAGTGAAATATTGGGGAACAAGGCAAAATGCCCCGAAAGTGAGATTTTTATGGCAAACGAAATTGGTTCAAACGAAACAAAAACAAGAATAATACAGGAACTTGTACCGGGTAAGCAGATAACCCTTTCACACATTATCGCAAACCCTGATCCTGAAATTTACGTTAAGTTAGGTCTTGACCCTGCTGACGGACATTCAGGTGCTATCGGCATTATTACAATGAGTCCTGCTGAAACGGCTATTATTGCTGCTGACCTTGCAACAAAGGCTTCAGGTGCAGAGCTTGGCTTTGTTGACCGCTTTTCAGGTACACTTATTATTGTAGGTACGGTATCTCAGGTTGAAGCATCTGTTACTGCGGTGATGGACTATGCAAAAACAACACTTAACTTTACGGTTTGCCCCATAACCAAAACATGAACAAAATCATTCTTATTGGCAGAAGCGGTGCGGGGAAGACTACTCTTACGCAGGCTTTGCGCGGGCAGGATATTCACTATGATAAAACTCAGGATGTTAAAAATTCTGATTTTATGATAGATACGCCCGGTGAGTATATTCAGGAAAGACACTTAGGCGGTGCGGTGGCAGTCTTTGTTTATGAATCTGACATCGTCGGTCTTTTAATGAGTGCTGATGAGCCTTATAGCTTGTTTGCACCTAATATAACGGGTATGTGCAATCGTGAGGTTATAGGCATTGTAACGGGTATTGATAAACCTACTGCAAATATACCCCGTGTAACAAATTGGCTTCACCTTGCAGGTGTAAAACGCATCTTTTATCTTTCAGGCAAAACGGGCGAGGGCGTTGATGAATTACGTACCTTTCTGCGCGATTTTGATCCAAAAGCAGAAAAAGCAAGAAAAAAAGCAGAACTTATGAAGCTAAAATACCCAAATTCGGTCTAAAAACAGAAAAAATCAATAAAAAGTTGGTAAAAAACCAACAAAAACCAACATTTTCTATTGACGAATTTCTGTGTTTATGATATTATTTAAGTATAAAAAAATGTGTAATCACATAAAAAGGAGAGAAACACTATGACAGAATACGAAATCAAAAAACAAATTTGCGACATCGGCAAAAGAATTTACAACCAGGGCATGGTTGCAGCTAACGACGGTAATATCTCCGTTAAGCTCAACGACAACGAATTCCTTTGCACACCTACA
>JAZOMK010000443.1:0-15983 GCA_045653985.1 Clostridia bacterium
TTAAAGCCTTTTTCGTGGGCGTAATCAGCAATGCCTTTAATGCCTGAGGGCAGTTTTTCTGTATTAACAAACCAGTCGCCTAAGCCTGATTTTTCGTTATTTCTTACACCGAACCAGCCGTCATCAAGTACGAAAGTATCAAGGTTGGTATTGGATGCACCGTCAATAATCGCTTTGATTTTTTCTTCGGTAAAGGTAAACTGCGTACCCTCCCAGTTATTGATAACAAGGGGGCGCTTTTTAAATACAAAGTTTTTATTTATAAGGTGATTGCGGAAAGCATCGTGGAAAGCGCGGCTCATTGCACCGATACCGTCAGCAGAATATGCAATAACGGCTTCAGGTGTTTCTAAAGCTTCGCCCTTTTCCAATACCCATGCAAAGTCAAAATCATTGATACCGCCCATAATAATGGTATCACCGCGGTGTGTGCCCTGCGCTTTTAAAGCAAAGGATGAAGAATATACAAGACTTACACCTACTGCCATGCCGTTTGTTTCGGTGGCATCCTCAGATAAAACAGCCATAAAGGGGTTTAAGATATTTGATGAAGTTGTCTTTTTTGAATCAATAGTAATTACGCCCTTTACAAGAGGAGCTTTTTGTATTGCGCGCTCCCTTGCCCATGAACCGTAAAGGGAAAGAACGTTGTAGTTATTATCGGGCAACTGCAAGGTAAAGGAATATGCGCGGTCAAGGGTGATTTTATTTTCACCGTTGTTTTTGTAAACGATTCTTCTTGATAAAACGTCGCAATCATCATAAAGTGTATAATAAAGGTCGGCACAGAACAAAGTAACTGCATCCTTTAAATGGATAACAAGAGTTTCGCCACCTGTCATTGATGGCATATTTGAAATTAAAGGCTTTTCGTCTAAAATATCAAAGCCGTCATACAAAAGTTCTGAAAGTCTGTCGCCATTTTCGTTTATAACGTGTACGGTAGGCTCGCGGTAATCGCCCGTTCCGAAGAAGGTAATTTCGGGGGCGAAAAATTCATAGCTTGTACCGTGAGGGGCAAAGCTGTGCAAGGGGTTAGAACCTGCTGTTAAAGTATAGGAAAGGTCGTCTCTGCCTATCTTTTTGCCAAAATATAAATGTTCAAGATAACCTGCGCTGATTTTAAATGCGTAGGTTAAATTTTTGCTTTCAAGATAAAAGGTGCTGGTTTCTTCATTAAAAATAATAGCCATGAAATTTTCTCCTTAAATTTGTTAATGATATTATATATCATTTTTTTCATAAATACAATAATATTTTGCAAAAAAATATTTGACATACTTGTTGATTTTTTTGGCAATATATAGTATAATACTAAAATATAATAGCAGTATTATGCCTAAAAGGAGGAAAATACATATGAAAAAATATTTCTTTACATCTGAATCCGTTACTGAGGGACATCCTGATAAAATTTGCGACCAGATTTCTGACAGCGTTCTTGACGAAATTTTAAAGCAGGATCCGACTGCACGTGTTGCTTGCGAAGTTTCCTGCACAACGGGTTTAATTGTTGTTATGGGTGAAATTACCACAACGGCACAAGTTGATATTCAAAAAATCGCAAGGGATACCGTATTGGAAATCGGCTATGACCGCGCAAAGTACGGTTTTGACGGCAATACCTGCGGTGTGTTGACGGCATTAGATAAACAATCACCTGATATTTCAATGGGTGTATCTTCAGCATTAGAGCAGAGAAACGGTGAGGAGGATGAAAAATTTTCAACCGGTGCAGGCGACCAAGGTATTATTTTCGGCTTTGCTTGTGATGAAACTGATGAACTTATGCCCCTGCCCATTTCTTTAGCACATAAGCTTTCAAAGCAGTTGACCCTTGTACGCAAAAACGGCACGCTTTCATATCTTCGCCCTGACGGCAAAACTCAGGTTACTGTTGAGTATCACGATGATACACCTGTACGTGTTGATGCAATCGTTGTATCAAGCCAGCACGCACCTGAAATTGATATGGATGATTTAAGACGCGATATCATCGAAAACGTTGTTAAGCCTATCGTGCCTGCAAACATGATTGACGAAAACACAAAATTCTTTATTAACCCTACCGGCAGATTTGTTATCGGTGGCCCCCAGGGTGATAGCGGACTTACCGGCAGAAAAATTATTGTTGATACATATGGCGGATATTCACGTCATGGCGGCGGTGCATTCTCAGGTAAAGACCCCACAAAGGTTGACCGTTCAGCCGCATACTTTGCACGTTATATTGCAAAGAATATTGTTGCTTCAGGCGCAGCTAAAAAGTGCGAGGTTCAGCTTGCATACGCTATCGGTGTTGCAAAACCCGTATCAGTTCTTGTTGAAACCTTTGGCACAAACAAGGTAAGTGAAGAAAAGATTGCTGAAGCAGTAAATACTCTTTTTGATATGCGCCCCCAAGCAATTATCGAAACGTTACAGTTAAGAAAACCCCAGTACAAGCAGGTAGCATCTTACGGCCACATGGGCAGAGAAGATCTTAACGTTTTGTGGGAAGTAACTGACAGAAAAGACGATTTGAAAAAATATTTAGGTATTTAAGGAGAAGGTAATGGGACTTTTCGGACTTGGTGATAACACCAAAAGCCAATTAAAAAAGCTTGAAAAAATCGCCGCAAAGGTTGAGGCGCTTGATGAAAAAACTCAAAGCTTAACCGATGATGAGTTAAGGGCAAAAACGGAAGAGTTTAAGGAAAGATACAAAAAAGGCGAAGACCTTGATGCACTTTTGCCTGAGGCTTTTGCCGTATGCCGTGAAGCTGCATGGCGTGTTTTAGGGCAAAAACCTTTCCACGTACAGATTATAGGCGGTATAGTTTTACATCAGGGCAGAATTGCCGAAATGAAAACCGGTGAAGGTAAAACCCTTACGGCAACACTTCCTGCATACCTTAACGCTATCGCAGGTAAAGGCGTGCATATTGTTACGGTAAACGAATATCTTGCAGGCTATCAGTCAGAAATGATGAGCAAGTTATTTAACTTCTTAGGCTTATCTGTTGGCAATATTTATAACCAAATGCCCCGCAAAGATAGGCAAAACGCATACAATGCCGATATCACTTACGGCACAAACAGCGAATTTGGTTTTGACTATCTTCGTGATAACATGGCAAAAAGAGGCTCTGACCGTTCACAAAGAGAGCTTTACTTTGCCATTGTTGACGAGGTTGACAGTATTTTGATTGACGAGGCAAGAACGCCCCTTATCATTTCAGGCGCAGGGCAGGAGTCCTCTGAAATGTACATTAAGGCAAATCAGGTTGTAAAGAACTTTTCAGGTATTCAGGAAAAGGAAAAAGGCTCAAAGCTTCAAGAGGTTGATGAAGAGTATGAAAAGGAACGCTTAAAGCATGATTTTACCCTTGATGAAAAGGCAAGAACGGTATCCTTAACTGAAACCGGTGTTTCAAAGGTTGAAAGGGCACTTGGTATTATGGACCTTTCCGATCCTGAAAATACCGAAATCGCCCACCACATAAATCAGGCTTTAAAGGCAAACTTTATTTTTAAGCGCGACCGTGATTACGTTGTTTCTGATGACGGGCAGGTAAAAATCGTTGATGAATTTACCGGCCGTATTTTAGAGGGCAGACGTTATTCTGAAGGCTTACATCAGGCAATAGAAGCTAAGGAAAACGTTAAAATCGAAAAGGAAAATCAGACCTTAGCAACAATCACCTACCAAAACTACTTTAGAATGTACAAAAAGCTTTCAGGTATGACCGGTACTGCAAAAACTGAGGAAGAAGAATTCCAGGGCATTTATAAGCTTGACGTTGTTTGCATCCCCACCAACAAGCCAATGATTCGTAAGGATCTTAACGACAGAATTTATAAAAGCGTAAAAGATAAATTTAATGCAGTTGTTGAGGAAGTTGTTGAGCGCCATAAAACAGGTCAGCCGATTCTTGTAGGTACAGTTTCAGTTGAAATTTCCGAAATTTTAAGCGAGCTTTTAAGAAGACGCGGTGTAAAGCATGAGGTATTAAACGCAAAGCATCACGCAAAGGAAGCTGAAATCGTTGCCCAGGCAGGTAGACTTAACGCGGTAACAATCGCAACCAATATGGCAGGTCGTGGTACTGATATTCTTTTAGGCGGAAACCCTGACTTTATGGCAAGAAAAGAGCTTAAAGGCAAAGGCTATGAGGACGATAAAATCGACCTTGCAACAGGACATCAGAAAACTGATGATGCTGAAATTTTAGCATTAAGAGAAGAATATAACAAGCTTTATAACGAGTATAAAAAACTTACCGATATTGAGCATGAAAAGGTTGTTGAGGTAGGCGGTCTTTGCATTTTAGGTACTGAGCGCCACGAATCAAGACGTATTGATAACCAGCTTCGCGGACGTTCAGGCCGTCAGGGCGACCCCGGCACAAGTTGCTTCTTTATCTCCTTTGAAGACGACCTTATGCGCCTTTTCGGTGGCGACAGAATGCAGGCTATTGCAGGCAGGGTGCTTGATTCTGACATGGCACTTGAAGCAGGCATACTTTCAAAGAGCATTGAAAATGCACAAAAGCGTGTTGAAAGCAGAAACTTCTCAATTCGTAAAAACGTGTTGCAGTATGATGATGTTATGAACACCCAACGCGAAACTATATATGAGCATCGTCGTCGCGTGCTTGATGGTGAAGACGTTTCGGCAACCATCAACAAAATGAAGGACAGGGTTATTGAAAGGGTAGTAAATATCTTTACTGCTGACCAAAGGCAGGATGATTGGAATCTTTCAGGCTTAACTGAGGAACTTAAACGCATTTGCCTTCCAAGAGAAGCCGAAGCCGGTGATTTTGCGGGACTTAGCCGTGATGCTATCATTGAAAAGGCATCAGAAATGGCTGATGAAAAATACGAAAAGCGCGTTAATGAGTTCAGCGAAGCAGGTCTTGATATTAAAGAGCTTGAGCGCTTTGCGCTTTTAGAATCTGTTGACCGCCATTGGATGGACCACATCGACCAAATGGACCAGTTAAAGCAAGGAATTTCGTTGCGCTCAATGGCACAGCGCGATCCTTTGCAGGAGTATAAAATCGAAGGCTATGATATGTTTGAAGAAATGAACCGCATGGTTCAGGAGGATGCAGTACGTTTTGCATTTAACGCAACCTTCAACGTTCAGCCTAAAGAGCATAAAGTTACAAGCGAAAACGCAACTGATAAGCCTGAGCAAGCACAGCGCCCCAAGAAGGCAAGCACGCAGGCAACCTCAAATAAGGTGGGCAGAAATGATCCTTGCCCCTGCGGCAGCGGCAAAAAGTATAAGCAGTGCTGCGGTAAATAAAATATTAAGGGCAATGCCCATAAGGAGATGATAAATTTGATAGAATTCGATTCCTATAAACAGCGCGCAAATCAGGCGGCTGAAAATATCAAATTGGCAGGTGAATCTCTTTGACCCGCAAGGGATGAAAGAGAGAATCTTAGAACTTAACGAGGAAATGGCTGAGCCTGACTTCTGGCTTGACCAGGAAAAGGCACAGAAAAGAAATAAAGAGCTTGCATCCCTTGAAAGTAAGGTTAAGGAGCTTGAAAGCTTTGATAAAAGCCTTGAAGATATTATGGCGATGATTGAGCTTGGCATTGAAATGGATGACGAGGACACCGCTAACGAAGTGGGCAGAGAACTTGATTCACTTGAAATGCGCGTTGAGAAACTTCAACTTGAAACAATGCTTACGGGCGAGTATGATATGAACAACGCCATTTTAACACTTCACGCAGGTGCAGGCGGTACTGAGGCGCAGGACTGGACAGATATGCTTTTCAGAATGTACCGCAGATATTGCGAAAAATCAGGATATCAGGTTGATATTTTAGATTATCTTGCAGGTGATGAAGCAGGTACAAAAAGCGTTACTTTCAGGGCGTCAGGCACTAATGCTTACGGCTTTTTAAAGGCTGAAAAGGGCGTACACCGCTTGGTTAGAATTTCGCCCTTTGACTCCAACGCAAGGAGACACACTTCATTTTCGTCCCTTGAAGTTATGCCTGAAATTGAGGAGGATAACACAATAGTTATTCCCCCTGAGGATATTGAAGTTGAAACACGTCGTTCAACAGGTGCAGGCGGACAGCACATCAATAAAACTGAATCTGCTATCCGTATTATCCATAAGCCTACGGGCATTATTGTGCAATGCCAGCAGGAGCGTTCACAGATACAGAACCGCGAAACGGCAATGAATATGCTTCGTTCAAAGCTTATTGAGCTTAGAGAGCGCGAAAGGGAAGAAAAGGAGCTTGAGCTTCGCGGCGATATTAAGAAAATCGAGTGGGGCAGCCAGATACGCTCATACGTTTTCCATCCGTATAATATGGTAAAGGATCACCGCACCAATGCTGAAACGGCAAACATTCAGGCAGTTATGGACGGCGACCTTGAAATGTTCATCCGCGCTTATTTAGGTAAGCGAGATAAATGAGGGATAAGTAATGAAAAGAAAGGTAACTTTTTATTCACGTTTAAGCGGTATTCTTTTAGGCTTTTCAATGACGTTTTTTATATTTGTTTTTTCAATGACGTCAGTTTTAGAAAACCGCGATTTCTGGTTAAAGCAAAATGATAAATATAAGCATCAGGAAACACTTAACCTTGTAAGTAGTGATGATTACAGCACGCTGTACCGCAATTATCTTAAACTCTTTGATGGTGAAAATGAAGAATTTACCGTAACTGAAAAGGCTAATCCTTTAGATTTTACCGATACGTTTTTTGAAGCGGGCGAGTTTTTATCAAACAGCACAAACAGCCATGAAATTACATTAAACGAAAAGTATTTAAGCACCGTTTCCGCCATCGATTTTAGAAAATATGCGAAAATGGATTTTAACGGCAAGTTTTTCGTTGAATTTTATTGCCCCGATGCTACAAGCGAATCTTTGGGCGTAGTAATTAAAAACTTAAAAATTACCGATAAAACGGGCGGTGAGTTTTCCTTTAATTTAAGCGAAGCAAACAGCGCAAAGGATGGCAGTATTATAACAAAGCCACTTAAATTTAACGGTGAAATAAACTTTAACCCTAAAAGTATCGGCAACCGTGTGCGCTTATATTTAAGGGGGGCTGAGTTTGATACTATCAATCTTTCGTTTACCCTTGAATCTGAAGAAGCTTCAAAGGTTTCAGTTCGTTTTTCCTATGAAGAAATTTTAACAGCCGATGATGTTGCAAGCAGAATCGGCAACGAAATAAACATTTTAACAGACAGCGAAAGGGAACAGTTCCTCCACGTTGCAAGCATCAACAGCGCCCTTAATATTATTGCGTGGGTGTTGCTTATCGGCTCGGTTTTATTGTTCCTTTATACGGTAAACAGGGAAGGACGCGAAGGTCTTTTCGGCATCGGCACTTATACCCTTATCCTTTCCATTTTACTTCCCCTTATATTTGTTGCACTTACCTATACCGTGCCTATTGAAACAGGCTTTAATTGGGTATTTGATTTTAGCGAAGGTAGCGCATCAAGCATAATATTCGGGCGTAATTTTATGGTTGATTACGTTTCAGGTTTAACAAGATTCTTTGTTTTCCTTATGCTTGCGCCAATAGTTATAGGTTATTTATTAGTTAAAAAATCAGTAAAAAGAGAATATGATCCAAACGAGGATTATTTATATCAGTGATTATGTATTTTGATATTGCCAAAGAAAAAGCAGACAATTTAATAAAAAAGCAAAGCGCATTGATACTTGCAATAGAATCCTCTTGTGATGAAACAAGCGCGGCGGTAATAAAGGATGGCAGAATTTTATTATCAAACGTAATTTCAACGCAGATACCCATCCACAAAAAGTACGGTGGCGTTGTGCCTGAAATTGCATCGCGCTCACACACAACATCATTGGTTCCTGTTGTTGATGAGGCTTTGGAAAAGGCAAAGGTTACTTTAAATGATATTGAAGCTATTGCCGTAACACAAGGACCGGGACTTATAGGTGCATTGCTTACAGGCGTAAACTATGCAAAAGCGCTTGCCTTTGCAAAGAAAATTCCGCTAATCGGCGTGCATCATATCCAAGGGCATATTTCGGCAAACTTTATTGAGTTTCCTGAGCTTGAGCCTCCCTTTATTGCTTTGGCGGTATCGGGCGGGCATAGCCATATATTAAGGGCTGATGATTATTGCAGGTTTACACTTTTAGGTGCAACCCGCGATGATGCCGTTGGTGAGGCCTTTGATAAGGTTGCACGTGTTCTTGATTTAGGCTATCCCGGTGGCGTTAAAATTGATGAGCTTGCAAAGCAGGGTAATATTGATGCCTATAATTTTACAACTCACCTTGAAAAAGAGGATAATTATGATTTCTCCTTTTCAGGCGTTAAAACCGCGGTGGTGAATCTTGCCCACAACTTAACGCAAAAGGGCGAGGAATTACCTAAAGCGGATATTGCCGCAAGCTTCCAAAAAAGCGTTGTAAGGATGCTTGTTGAAAAGGCAGTTAAGGCGGCAAAGGATGCAAAGGTCAATAAAATAGTTATGGCAGGCGGTGTGGCGGCAAACTCAAAGCTCCGCGCGGAGATTGACCGAATGTGCCGTAGCGCACAGATTAAGTTATATTATCCATCACCGATACTTTGTACCGATAATGCCGCAATGATAGGCGCGGCAGGCTTTTATAACCTGATGGAGGGCAAGATTTCAGATATTGATATGAATGCCTTTGCCACAGGCGGTTTAGACGAATATTACAGAAAGTGAGATATAAATTATGAAAAAACCTTATTACATTTCAACACCCATATATTATCCCAGTGATAATCTTCACATCGGCCACAGCTATTGCTCAGTTGCCGCTGATACCATTGCACGCTTTAAGCGTATGCAGGGCTATGACGTTTACTTTTTAACCGGTACTGATGAGCATGGTCAGAAAATCGAAAGAAAAGCTAAGGATGCAGGCAAAACTCCGCAAGAGTATGTTGATAACATCGTAGCAGGCGTTAAAAAGCTTTGGGAGCTTATGGATGTTAAGTATGATGGCTTCATCCGCACAACTGATGATTATCACGTTGAAGCCGTACAAAAGATTTTTAAAAAGCTTTATGACCAGGGCGATATTTATAAGTCGGAGTATGAAGGCTGGTATTGCACACCCTGCGAAAGCTTCTTTACCGAAACACAGCTTGTTGACGGCAAATGCCCCGATTGTGGCAGACCGGTAGAAAAAACAAGAGAGGAAAGCTACTTCTTTAAGCTTTCAAAATATCAGGACAGACTTATTGAGTATATTGAAAGCCACCCTGAGTTCATTCAGCCTGCAAGCCGTGCAAAGGAAATGATAAACAACTTCCTTAAACCGGGCCTTGAAGATTTGTGCGTAAGCCGTACAAGCATCAAATGGGGTATTCCCGTAACCTTTGATGAAAAGCACGTTGTTTACGTTTGGATTGATGCCCTTTCAAACTACATTACAAAGCTTGGCTATACAACTGATAATCATGAGCTTTTTGATAAGTATTGGCCCTGCGATGTTCACCTTGTAGGTAAAGAGATTATCCGTTTCCATACAATTATATGGCCCGCAATGCTTATGGCACTTGATTTACCTTTGCCCAAGCAGGTATTTGGTCATGGCTGGCTTGTTTTCGGCGGCGAAAAAATGAGTAAATCACGCGGCAATGTAGTTGACCCCGTTGTGCTTTGCAATAAGTACGGTGTTGATTCCATACGTTATTTCTTAATGCGCGAGATGCCCTTTGGCTCAGACGGTAACTTTACCAATGAAGCACTTTTCTCACGTATAAATTCTGACTTAGCTAACGATTTGGGCAACCTTGTTTCACGTACCTGCGCAATGATTGAAAAGTACTTTGGCGGCATCCTTCCTGCACCTTCAGATAAGGCTGACCCTGATGATGAGCTTATCGCATTAGCCGAAAATACTTATAATGAGTTCGCTAAAAAGATGGACGAATTCCAGCTTTCAACAGCATTGGTTGAAATATGGAAACTCGTTTCAAGATGTAACAAGTATATTGATGAAACCATGCCCTGGGCACTTGCAAAGGACGAAAGTAAAAAAGGTCGCCTTGCAACTGTAATGTATAACCTTGCTGAGTGCGTAAGAATTATATCCGTTCTTATTGCACCTGTTATGACAAAATCACCTGCTAAAATTCAAAGCTCTCTTGGCGTTGATGAAAGCCTTACAACCTTTGATTCCATTAAAAAGTTTGGCGGCATTAAGGCAGGCAGCAAGATAACAAAGGCTGAAGTTTTATTCCCAAGAATTGATATTGAGGCTGAATTTAAGGCTCAGGAAGAGGAAAAGGCTAAGAAAGAAGCTGAGGCAGCCGCTAAAAAGGCTGAGGAAGAAAAGAAAAAGGTTGAGGAAATTTCAATCGACCAGTTTGCTTCGGTTCAGTTAAAAACCGCTAAAGTTTTGACTGCACAGAAACTTGAAAAATCAGATAAGCTGTTAGTTATGACGCTTCACGATGGCGAAAGAGAGCGCACCGTTGTTTCAGGTATCGCTAAGCACTACACACCTGAAGAAATGGTAGGCAAAACAGTTGTTTTAGTTGCAAACTTAAAGCCTGCAAAGCTCCGCGGTGTGTTAAGCGAAGGTATGATTCTTTGCGCTGAGGACGAAAACGGCAACCTTTCACTTGTTTCACCCGAAAAGGCATTTGGCGCAGGCTGTGAGGTACGATGAAAAAGTTTATTGACGTCCATTGCCACTATGACGATCCCCGCTTTGATGAGGATAGGGATGAGGTTCTTTCATCCCTTCCCTTAAATAACGTACTTTATGCCATCAATGCAGGATGCACCGTTGAAGAAAGCCAATTTTGCCTTGAAATGGCAGAAAAATACGAACATATGTACTTCTGTGCAGGCGTGCATGCGGTCAATGCTGATAAGTATTCTGATGAAAATTTAGAAAAATTAAAGGCAATGTGGAAGCACGAAAAATGCGTTGGCGCAGGGGAGATTGGTCTTGACTATTATTGGCAGGATAATCCACCCAAAGACGTGCAAAAAAATGCCTTCATTAAGCAGGCGCTTGCCGCTAAGGAGGCAGATATTCCCGTTGAAATCCATTGCCGTGATGCAACGGGGGATATGGTTGATATTTTAAGAAGTGAAAAAATTTCTTACGGACTTATGCACTGCTTTTCCGAAAGCAAAGAGATTGCAAAAATCTGCCTTGATTTAGGCTTGTATTTTTCCTTTGGCGGTACGTGTACCTTTAAAAATTCCGTCCGTGCCCAAGAAAATTTAACCTATATACCAAAGGACAGAATTTTATTGGAAACCGATTGTCCTTTCCTTGCACCGGTACCAAACCGCGGTAAACGCAATGATTCAAAAAACATTATATATATTGCCGAGCATATTGCGATGCTGTGGAATATGTCGCCTGATGAGGTTATTGATATCACCAATGAAAATACAATGAGGTTATTTAAAAAGTTAAAGTAAGAAAACTCCGCGAAAAAATCGGGGGGTTCGGACCGGCAAGGGAATATTTCCCTTGTCTTTTTTTGTATCACCAAAATCTCACAGATTTAAAACAACATTTTTTAGTTAAAACAAACACTAAATCAACAAAACAAACACAAAACAACGGGGTATTTAGGAAAATTTGTAAAATTCGCTTTTTTTATAAAAAAGTTCGTGCATTTAAAAGTAATATGTGTTATAATGTCAGTGTACGCAAATACGCATTATTCGTATTAAACGTAAAAAGATTTACTTTTAGGAGGACTTAAAATGGCTTTAACACAAGAACAGAAGCAGGCTGCCTTTGATGAACTTGCTAAGTTTATTGAAGACGTAAAGGACGATGCAGGCAAAATGATGCCTATCATGCAGCAGGCACAGAAGCTTTTAGGCTGCGTTTCACTTGAAGTACAGGAATTTATTTCCGCTAAAACAGGTGTTCCCGTAGCTGAGCTTTACGGCATAGCAACATTCTATGCACAGTTTACACTTGAACCCAAGGGAGACTTCGTTGTAGCAGTATGCCAGGGTACAGCATGTTACGTTAAGGGCGCTGCCGCAATTTTAGACGAGGTTAAGAATATCCTCGGTATTGAAGCAGGACAGACAACTGCAGACGGCAAATTCTCAATTCAGGATACACGTTGCTTAGGTTGCTGCGGTCTTGCACCTGTTATGACAATCAATGAAGATGTTTACGGCAAACTTCTTCCCAGCGAAGTTAAGGATATTTTAGCAAAATATTGATGTAAAGGACGTATCTGAGTTATGAAAATCAGTACAATAAAAGAGCTTTTGGATGCTGAGGTTTTATGTTGTGAAGATTCTTTATCTCGGCATGTATATTCGGCTTGCGGTTGTGATCTGATGAGCGACGTACTTGCTTACGTTAAAGATCAGGCTGTACTTTTAACGGGCCTTGTAAACCCCCAGGTAATACGCACAGCGGTTATGATGGATATGGTTTGCGTGGTGTTTGTACGTTCAAAAACTCCTACTGAAGAAATGCTTGAGCTTGCAAAAGAATCGGGCATTGTAATAATGACTGCGGATAAGCGCCTTTATGAGGCTTGCGGAATTTTATATTCCAACGGTCTTATAGGTAATAAGGTGAAATCATGAGTGAACCTTTAGTATTTCACTTCGATGTTGACGGTAACGACTTTACGTCTGCCGGTCAGGCATCTGTACAGGTAAAAAAGAATCTTCGTCAATTAGGGCTTACACCTGAAATTATACGACGTGTTTCCATTGCCATGTATGAAGGCGAAATCAATATGGTTATCCATGCAGGCGGCGGCAAGGCAGAAGTGCTTGTTGATGAAGATGCCGTAACCATTATTTTAGAAGATAGTGGTCCCGGTATTAAAGATATCGAACAAGCTATGCAGGAGGGCTTTTCAACAGCACCCGATGCAGTACGCTCGCTGGGCTTTGGCGCAGGTATGGGCTTACCTAATATGAAACGCTATACTGATGAAATGGAACTTACTTCTGAAGTTGGTGTAGGCACTAAAATCGTTATGAAAGTTTTCATACGGTAGGTGTAAAAAATGAAGTTATATGAACATTCGGTTCAGCTTGACAGAGGAAAGTGCGTAGGCTGTACGGCATGCCTCAGGCATTGCCCCACAGAGGCTATCCGTATTAAGGACGGCCACGCAGTTATTATGGATGCAAGGTGTATTGATTGCGGTGAATGTATCCGCGTTTGTACACATAAGGCAAAGAAAGCAGTATGCTCATCAATGGATGACATGGCACGTTTTAAGTGGAAAATCGCTTTGCCTGCACCGACGCTTTACGGTCAGTTCGATAATCTTGATGACGTTGACTTCGTTCTTAACGGCCTTTTGAAGCTTGGCTTTGATCAGGTATTTGAAGTTTCAAAGGCGGCAGAGTTAGTTTCTGCTTATACAAGAATGTATTTAAAGACCGATGGTGTAAAGAAACCTGCAATTTCTTCGGCTTGCCCTGCGGTGGTAAGGCTTATAGGTTTAAGGTTTCCTTCGCTTAACGACCATATAATACATATGCTTCCACCAATGGAGGTGGCGGCACAGTTAGCAAGAAAGAAAGCTAAAGAGGAACATCCTGAATTAAAGGATGAAGATATTGGCGTTTGCTTTATTTCGCCTTGCCCTGCAAAAGCAAGTTACGTTAAAAACGGCTTTGCAGGCTATGAAAGTAAGGTTGATGCAGTTATATCCATAAGCGATATATACTTCCAGATTATAAGCGAAATGCGAAGCGATGATAATATTGAGTCCCTTTTAGATTCAGGCATGATTGGTATCGGTTGGGCATCCTCGGGCGGTGAAGCTACTGCCATTTTTAATGAGGATTATCTTGCCGCTGATGGTATTGATAACGTTATCCGCGTTTTAGACCAGATAGAAAACGGCAACGTGCCACCATTAGAGTTCATTGAACTTAATGCTTGTACGGGCGGTTGTGTTGGCGGTGTTTTGGCAATACAGAATCCCTTTGTTGCAAAAGCACGTTTAAAAAGCCTGCGCAGATATTTGCCCGTTTCGCAAAACTTTCTTGATAAAGATAAGCAATATATACCCGATGAATATTTATTTAACGAGTTACCTGAATATCGTCCCATATCGCGCCTTTCATCCTCAATGGCTGAATCCATGCGAATGATGGCAGACATACAGCGGTTTAAAGAAACGCTACCGGGAATTGATTGCGGTTCGTGCGGTGCGCCTACCTGCCGTGCCTTTGCTGAGGACGTTATTAAAAAAACTGCTTGTCCTGATGATTGCTTAATCAAGGGCAAGAGGTAAAAAAAGAGAGAAAACAATGACGGTTAAAGAGTTAAGTGAGCATAAAGATTTTTCAGTTATCACAATGCCTGAGCCTGAAAAAGAAATCAAAAACGTTTATGTTGGCGATCTTTTAAGTTGGGTTATGGGTAAAGCGCAAGCGGGCGATGGTTGGATAACCATTATGAATAACGTAAACGTTATTGCCGTTGCATCGTTGACGGATTCTGCCTGCGTAATTTTAAGCGAGGGCGTTACCCTTGAAGGCGATATTAAAGCTATTGCCGAAAACAAGGGCATCAACGTGCTTACAACTGAAAAAAGCTCATACGAAACAGCGGTTATATTATCAGGGCTTATATAATGAATAAGTATTTTTACGATTTACATATTCATTCCTGCCTATCGCCTTGCGGTGATGAGGATAACACACCTAATAATATAATAGGTATGGCAACTTTATGCGGACTTAATATTGTAGCATTAACCGACCATAACACCACAAAAAACTGTCCTGCGTTTTTTCAGGCAGCAAAAAAGCAAGGTATCATTCCCATTGCGGGGATGGAGGTTACAACCAGCGAGGATATCCACGCAGTTTGCCTTTTTGATACACTTGAAGGTGCTATGGAATTTGACCGTGAAATTGACAAAAAACGAATTAAAATCAAAAATAAAATTGAGGTCTTTGGGCATCAGTACATAATGGATGGTTCTGATAATATTATTGGTGAGGAAGAGCATTTTCTTCCCATTGCAACCACCCTTTCGTTGGAAGATATGCCCGAAATTGTAAAAGACTTTGGCGGCGTTTCATATCCTGCACATATTGACAGAAGCTCAAACGGCTTAATTCAGGTATTGGGTACTTTTCCCGAAACACCTTACTTTACCGCCTTTGAACTGAGGGATAAAAGCAATGCTGAAGAATATATCAAAAAATATTCTTTAGAAAATAAGCGCCACGTTATAAATAGTGATGCCCATTATCTTACGGATATGCGTGATAAGGATGCTTTTGTTATGCTTCCTGATGAGCCTTATTCATCAGCACTTATACGAAAGAACTTAATCGCGTGGCTTAAAGGAGAATTGTAATATGAAAGAGCTTTCGCTTAACATCCTTGATATTGCAGAAAACTCCGTAAAAGCTAAGGCAACGTTGACGGAAATCACCATAAACGAAACCGATGAAACCCTTACCTTAATTATAAAGGATGACGGTTCGGGTATGCCTGAGGATATCGTAAAAAGCGTAACCAACCCATTTTATACAACGCGCACAACGCGCAAAGTTGGTTTAGGCTTGCCACTTCTAAAAATGGCGGCTGAGCAAACAGGTGGCGGTATAAAAATTACCTCATCTATGGGTGAAAACCACGGCACAACGGTTGAAGCAGTCTTTTATAAAAACCATCTTGATTTTACACCGTTAGGCGACGTGATAAGCACAATCACAACGCTGATACAAGGCCATCCTGATACTGACTTTTTATTTAATCACAATCAGGTACGGCTTGATACAAGGGAATTGCGTCAGGTTTTAGAGGGCGTGCCTTTAGATACTTATGACGTTATTTGCTGGATAAATGAATATCTGCGTGAGCAGTATGATAATTTATAAAATTTTAATTACATAAATGAGAAAGGGAGAACAAAATGAAATCATTAGCCGAATTGCAAGCAATCAAGGACAGAATGAAGGACAAGGTAGTTCTTCGCGAAGGCACCAACAGCGTTCGTG
>JAZOMK010000444.1:0-5504 GCA_045653985.1 Clostridia bacterium
AATAATGCAGTCATTTTTTAAGCCTCCTTTCCCTGACAAGCCTTTTGGCAGTTGTCTTTTAAAGGACAGCCCCCGCAGGAAAGTTCAGCCTTTGGTTTACCCTTCTTTTCAGCCATTCTGTTTACAACAGCCATAAGCATACCGAAAACAAAGAAGCCACCGGGCGGAAGAATAAACGCAACTATGGGGTTATCCTTTAAAAAAGGAATTTCAAACTTTAAGTTTTCGCCATAATTGGTAAGGTCAATGGCACCTGAGCCGAAAACTTCACGTATTATACCCATGCACGCCAGCGCCGCAGTAAAGCCTATGCCCATGCCTAAGCCATCTAAAAGCGATGCCGTAACGGGATTTTTACTTGCAAAAGCCTCTGCCCTGCCTAAAATAATGCAGTTTACAACAATAAGGGGCAGATACACGCCAAGCTGTGCATCTAAAAATGGCACGAAAGCCTTAACAAGCATCTGTATTATTGTAACAAATGATGCGATAATTACTATGTATGCAGGTATCCTCACCTTTTGGGGGATAACCTTTCTTAAAAGTGAAATAACCGTATTTGAGCAAGCAAGCACTATGGTTGCCGCAATGCCCATACCAAGTGCCGAAGAAAGGGACGTTGTAACCGCCAAAGTGGGGCAAGTACCTAAAACAAGCCTTAAAACGGGATTTTCTTTAACTATGCCCTTAGAAAATTCCCAATAAAGTGATTTTTTATTTTCCACTCTACTTTCCCTCCTTCATTAAATTATAAGCGGAAACCGCGTCGTTTACGCACTCAATAACCGCCTTTGAGGTAAAGGTAGCGCTTGTTACGCCCTGAATATCATTGCCTGCGCCATTATTTTTAACCCAGTTAAATGGGCCTCTCAAGCCTTCAAAAAGTTTAAGAAAATCATCCTTTGAAGCATTCTGCCCTAATCCGGGAGTTTCATCAGCCATTGAAAGAACCTTGGTTTTTAAAACTGCACCATTCATATCAAGGGCAACCATAACCTTAACCTCACCGCCATAGCCCTTTGCCGATGAAGTAAAGATATAGCCGATTTCATTGTTATTTTCATCAAGTGCAATTAAGCCGTTTACCTGCTTTTCGTTTATTATAATATTTTGCTCGTTTTTGTGTGATGCGTATAAAGGAAGCACAATTTTTCTGCTATCTTCCATTTGCTTGATTTCGTTTTCTTTGATTCTATCCTCAGTAAGCGAGTTAGTACCTGCCAGCAAAAATGCCGAAACAAGGCAGATAACAAGCATCGCAAGGGTAGGTATAAGAATTTCTTTTAAATTTTTCATTGCTTACCCTCCTTTTTAAAGCCAAATGCTTTTGGAAGTGTAAGGTTATCAATGTGCGGTGTTAAAATATTCATTAAAAGTATAGCAAATGAAACGCCTTCAGGCATTGAGCCAAAGTGGCGCACCATAAAGGTAAGTATACCGCAGCTTATACCAAAAACCACCTTGCCCTTTTTAGTAATGGGCGACGTAACGTAATCGGTTGCCATAAAAATTGCACCAAGTAAAAGCCCACCTGAAAAAACGTTATATAGTGCATATTCAAAGCCGCTAAACAAACCGCAAGCAAAAACAGTGCCGATAAAGGTTAAAGGAATAATTGGCGAAATAACCTTGCGCACAACTAAATATACACCGCCAAGAAGCAACGCTATTGAACAGGTTTCACCTAAGCTTCCGCCGTGATAGCCTACAAGCATCTTCCAGAATTCAGGATATTCAGCATCGGTCTTTATAATTTCCATAGGTGTTGCGCTTGTTACACCATCAAAGGGCATTACCCAATTAGTCATAGCATTGGCAAAGCTCAACATCAAAATAATACGTGCCGCCAATGCAGGGTTTACAAAGTTCTGCCCTAATCCGCCAAAGAACTGTTTTACAACTACAATGGCTATAACGCTACCAAATGCACCCATCCATAAAGGCAACGTTGCAGGCAGATTCAACGAAAGTATAAGCCCCGTAACTACGGCAGAAAGGTCTGATATGGTGTTATTGCGCTTCATAACCTTTCGCGCAATATATTCAGATAATACTGCAGTTAAAACGCATACCGCACTTAATAAAAGTGCGCGCAAGCCAAAGTAAACGCAACCCATAATTAAGGCAGGAATAAGTGCGATTATTACGTCAAGCATTATCCTTTGCGTAGTATCTTTCCCCTTTAAATGAGGTGATGACGAAACTGATAATCTCATTTTTTCTCCTCCCTTAAATACTGTTTTGCAAGGCGCATACTCTGTACAAGCGGTATGCCTGAGGGGCATGAATATGCACAGCTTCCACACTCCATGCACGCCATAATACCAAGCTTTTTAAGGGCATCGGTATCCTTTATATCCGTAGCCTTTTTTAAGAAAGAAGGTACTAAATTCATGGGGCAAGCATTTACGCACTTACCGCATTTAATGCAAGGACTTAAAACCTTTTTCTTTGTTTTTTTAAATGCAAGAATGGCGTTATTCTGCTTTAAAATGGGCGCATCAATATCACAGATTGCAACACCCATCATAGGCCCGCCCATTAAGATTTTGTCAGGCTCTTCCTTTAAGCCACCGCAAAATGAAATAACGTCAGATATCTTTGTGCCGATAGGTACTCTTACGTTTTTAGGTTCATTTATGCAGTCGCCATCTATTGTAAGTGAACGACTTACCAAAGGCTTGCCCGTTTTTAAATATCGGGCGATAAATGCAACGGTGGCAATATTCATAACGATACAGCCAACGTCAGCAGGCAGACCGCCTAAAGGTACTTTTCTGCCCGTTGCCGAAAGCACCATCATCTTTTCAGCACCCTGGGGATATTTGCTTTTTAACTTCATAATAGTTGTTAAACGCTTATCGGTATCGCTTTGCTTTTGTATTGCGCGCAGAACCTTTATCGCTTCAGGCTTATTATCCTCAACCGCAATAACCACGTTTTCGATTTTTAAGAACTCAGCCAAAGTATGTACGCCTGAAAGCACGTCCCACGAGTTATCAAGTGCTTCGCGGTAGTCAACGGTAATGTAGGGTTCACACTCTGCCGCATTTATAATTAAAGTGTCAATTTTCTTTCCCTCAGGTACGTTAAGTTTAACGTGGGTAGGAAAGCCCGCGCCGCCTAAGCCAACAACGCCCGATTCCCTTACCGCCTTTAATAAATCGCTTAAACTATTAACTTCAGGCGGTTTAACCTCCTCAGAAAGCTCCATTAACCCATCAGAAGCAATGGTAATTGCCGTTGCAAGATTGCCGTTTGAAAGTCTTATATCTCCTATTGCCGTAACCTTGCCCGATACCGTTGCGTGGATAGGTGCCGAAATAAACTTGTCGCTGTCGCCTATTTTCTGTCCTACTTTTACTGTGTCGCCTACTTTAACAAGGGGTGTGCAAGGCGCACCGATATTCTGTTGCATGGGGATAACTACCGTCTCCGGTACAGGCATCCTCACGCAAGGACAATCTTTTGTGTTTTTTCTGTGGGGTACATTTACACCGCCCCCAACGGTTTTGATTGCAGTCTCTCTCATAAATCTCTCTCCCTGCGTTTTTCAAAAAGGGTTTTTAAAATAACCCCTGTAACTGTGCCCGATATTAACGAAAATATCGCCAATACAGGCAGATAATATATCAACGCACCCGTTTGGGTAACGATGATTGATACAATTATTTGTGCAATATTGTGGCACATAGCACCGATTATCGAAATGCCGATTATTGAAAATGGGCATTTCTTCATTTTAAACAGCAGTATCATAACCGCTATTGATAACATTCCGCCCGAAAGGCTTAATAAAAATGCAACTGCCCCTCTTGTTATAAATGCAAACAAGGCTTTAACAAGGGCAATATATATTGCACCTGAAGTACCCGCCATAAAATATGCCGATACCGTTACTATGTTTGATAGCCCCGGCTTTGCCCCCGGTGGCAGAAAAGGTATATTAAATAACCCCTCTAAAAAGCTGACGGCAACGCTAAGTGCGCCAAGAACGCCTAAAAAAGCAATCTTCTTTGTTTTCATCCCGTTACCCCGTCAACTTTTCCGCCTTCAATTAAAATTACAACGCCATTTGGTACGCACGCTATCATTTGCCCTTGCCCCTTTATCTTACCTGCTTTACAACAAGTTTTATCAGGGCAATTAGATGAAGAAACCCATATCTCTCCATTATCTGCATATATGTGCATATTGCCAATTATAATTTCTTGGCGTTCATTTTTTGATAAATCAACTGTTTTTACTGTTTCGCCATTTACTGAAACAACAGCAACAACGCTTTCGCTTTCAGGCTTCAACAAAAACCACAAAAGCACCAATATCAGCACCGAAATTATAAGTATAATATCTGCTTTTTTAATAAGCTTCAAAATCAACTTCCCCCAAAATAGTTATATTTTGGTCTTTATCAACAAAGATAGCATCGGCATTAAAGCGTTCAAGCACCTTTTTGCTTTCTTCTATACCAAGCATAAAACAGATTGTAGAAAGGGCGTCTGACAAAAATCCGTTATCACAAATAACCGTAACGGAAACAATATCCGTCTCAAAGGGATAGCCGTCAGTTGCATCAATAATATGGTGATAGGTTTTATTATCTTCTATAAAAAATCTTTCATAACTGCCCGAGGTTGAAACAAAGCCGCCCTTTAACGTGATAACACCTAAATAGCCATTTGTATCAAAGGGATTTTTTACCGCGCAAGTCCAATTATCTTTCTGCGGATTTTCACCATAAAAAAGCACGCTTCCCCCTAAGGTAACAACACCCGAGATATTATATTTTTCAAGGACTTCCTTTGCCTTATCCAAAGCATAGCCTTTTGTAACAGCACCTAAATCAATAATCTGATTTTCGCCTATAAAATAACGGTTATTTTCGATTTTCGTTTTTGTGCCGTCAACAAGCATAAGGGCATTTTCAATATTTTCAGGCACACTTTGCCCGGAAAAACCGATATCCCACAACGTGGTAAGCGCACCTGCAGTTAAATCAAACCTGCCTTTTGATATTTCAAGGAGATTATACTTTTCAAAAAGCATTGCTTGCTCAACAATATATTTATTATCCGTAACGTAACTTTTGTTTAAGTTATTTACCGCAGAATTTTCTTTTGTGCTTGAGCAGGCATTGTCGATTTCAACAAAAATCCCATCAATTTCCTTAAAAACTGCCTCACCGTTTTCGCCATAAAGCTTATATGATATAAGTGTGCCCATGCCCGTAAGGGTAGCCTCATAAGGCTTTGAGGATGCGCATCCCGTAAATATAAATAATATTGTTAAAATTGCCGTAAAAATCTTCTTCATAATACCATTATACATTAAACTGAACTTATTTTCAAGAAATTTTTATATGCACATATTGCCTGATTGGCAAAATTATGCGCAATATTTGCAATATAAACGTTGACAAAATATCTGCAAAAATATATAATATCAAAAAAGTTTAGCGGAGGATTTTTTATGAAAAAACTACTTGTATTTCTTATGACTATAGT
>JAZOMK010000445.1:0-2885 GCA_045653985.1 Clostridia bacterium
ACTTCTTTTGGTGGAACAAGTATCGTTCCTCTAAAGAAGGATAGTCTAAGCAAGCATAGTACTTTTCATCAAAGATTCCTTTTTTTACTGTAAAGGCAGGAAAGTGTTCCTGACTAGCTCCACATACAAATAAGTAATCTCTATAAATAGCTTTTTCAAAAAGAGAAATTGCCTTTTTTAAGTCTTTTTCAACGCTAAGACCATCACGGTGGCATATGCCAAGGTCAGTTAAAACTTCACCGTTTTCAATATTAGCGAAAGGCTTGCAATATTCAATGAATTTTGAATATTCTTCATCATTATATAATTTTATTGCATAATTAAAATCAAAAGTATCCATAACAAAATCCTTTATATTAAAAGTTATAATTTATTATAACATATTGTAGCCAAAAAAGCAAGAAACGCTTGATTTTTTATCAAGCGTTTGTTATAACCTCAACCTTATATCCTTTTTCAGTAAGTAGGTCAGTAATTGAATTTTCGCCTACCACGTGTGCCGCGCCTACGCAAATGAAGATTTCTTCGTTGTTTTTAAGGGCGTTTTCGGCAAAATCGGTCATAATAATATTTCGTTTTGTAAGCATTTTGTCTATATATTCTTCGTAAAGTGATTTTTCTTCGGCAGGCATATCATCAGGAAGTTCATAATCACCTACAAAAGTATTTTTATCACCTAAAGCCCACGCGTCAATAAGTAAATCAATTTCGCTTTTTGATTCATCCATATTTGAGTATTGCTCAATAACGCTTTGAAGTCTAAGTAATTGAAGCTCAGGTGAGAAACTTGCAAGTGTTGCGTACTGTGATTCACCGCTTTCAATTTCATAAACTTTTATGTTGTTTTCTGCGGCAAAAGTAAGCAGATGTCTGTCAACACCTAATGCGGCATCATAATTAAGCTTATCGTAGATAATATTTTCAATTAAGCTTGCCCATAATATGGGGGAATAATAGTCCAGTACAGCGGAGAGACCCAATGAAGATAAAATTTCACTGGCACTATTATAGGTGTCGGCATCAATATGGTCTTTAATCGTTGTGCCGTCAGCGTATACCAACTGCATAAGCGCTTTAGTTTGTGCCGAAATATCCTTTTCAAACTTAAAAATATCAACTTCAACCGCCAATGCGTCTGCATTTTTTAATGGGTTCATAATATAATCAGGCAAGGGATAAAAATCCTCTCTGCCAATATGGATAGAGCCTAAAACCCAGATAACACTACCATCAGCATCGGTTGCTTTGTATAATAAAGGTGAGCCAATGGGGGCATCCTCCGGCTGAATATCATCAGGTTTAAAATCATCAGACGCGTTTTCGTTGGAAGGAGTGCTTTCGGGTGTAATATCTTTAGTTTGCTCAACTTCTTGTGTGATGCCGGTTGAAGATAAATCTTCTTGATTTTCTTTAGTACATCCCAATGAAAAGCAAAGTATAAAAACCAAAAGAAGTGCTGAAAGTTTTTTCATAAAATCACCAACTTATTTTAAAATTGTAAAAAGTTCGCGCAGGATGTTTATTACCTCTGCCGTATTTTGTTTTGCGTCTGTCTGTGCTTTTGATTCACCGTAAATTTCATAACAACAATCAACTGCATCGATGTATGAAATATTACCCTTGTGCGCGGCTTTGCATCTATATTTTTCATTTATTGCAAGGCAACGGGCGATAATACAATCATCATTATTGTTTTGCATAAAGGCATAAATGGGGCTTTGGGCGAATTTAGGATTAACAATTTCAGCCAAGTATGCGCTTATGCTTCTTGTGTTGAAGTCATGCTTAATTGTCTTTGTCTTTTTATTAAAGCCGAACAGCTTATCAAGCTTGCCTAAAGAGAAGAAATAATTGTTTTCAGTAAAAACATAGGGGAGTTCCTTTTTACTTTTCTTTAAATATGCAAGATAGTTTTCTGAGAAAATTTGTTTAAGCTCCTGCTCTAAAGCAACTATTGCAGTAATACAGATGCCGGTATAGTCAAAATCAGCAGGCATACCTTCGCAATCCTTTAAAAGCACAGCGGAGGATATAAGCGAGGTTTGTGATTCAGGCATAAGTCTGTTCCATATTTTTTCACCGAATATTTTTATCAAAATATCTTTTTGCATTTTGATTTTGTCGGCAGGCTTTTGCAAAACAACGTTGTTTACAACCTCGGCCGATTTTTGTATGGCAACGCTTATTTCTTTATCTTCTGTTTCAACGTTACCGCTAAAAGCGGAATCTCTTATTTCTTTAAGCTTATTATTAAGCGAAAGAATATTTGCATTTATATTATCAAGCTTTGTGCTATTTGTTTTTGATGTCTCCATTATAACGGCTGTTTCAGATTTTATCTTGTCAACAGTTTTTGCGGTGTATGTAGAATTGTTGATAAGTAAAATATTCTGTGCCGGTATATAGCCTTGAAGTGCCGCCTTTTTATAGTAGATAAGGGCGGTATCATTATCATTTTTTTCAGTATAATATCTGCCCATAAAAAACATTGCCATAGGTGAGTTTGTATCTACCTGCTTGTTTAAAAGTTTAAGGGCATCGGCGGAATCGTTTAAAGCAAGGTCAATAAGATAATTATAGGCATCAGGATAATTGCTTTCATCCTGCGTTTTAAAGGTCAATGATGCAAAATAATATCTTCCGTCAGCATTGTTATTTTGCGCTGAAAGCTTGTACCATTTTTTTGCTTTTTCAAAATCCTTTACGTCATCAAAATTTTTATATGTGTTGCCCAAGGCATACATAGCATCAGAATCACCTTTTTCTGCCGCCAATTCATACCAATATATTGCCCGTTCAATATTATTCAAATCATATTTATATATATAACCTGCATAATACATGGCATCGGAATCGCCTTTTTCTGCCGCCAATTCATACCAATA
>JAZOMK010000446.1:0-5791 GCA_045653985.1 Clostridia bacterium
TGTCCTTTGCAATGCTTTTAGGCCGTCTTGAAATTTATCCCATGCTTATCCTCTTTATGCCCGCTACGTGGAAAAAATAAAAGATGATAAAAATTTCACTTGCCAATATAAATAAAATCACATATAATGGTAGAAACTTTATATTATGAAAAAGCCGAGGTGAATTTTTAATGTACGTTAAATGTCCCAGATGTATGCTTAACTATATCAACGAAGAAACTGAACAGTATTGCAAAGTATGCCTTGTAGATATGGGTAAAATTCAGGGCCAGCCCGAGCTTGAACTTGATGACGATTATAAACTCTGCCCTGAGTGTAATGAAAACTACCTTGAAGAAGGCGAAGAAATCTGCTACGCCTGCCGTAATAAAAGGCTTACTCAGGAAGCAAAAGACGATGACTCCATCGACGATTATGACGACGATGATATGCTTCCCGATACAGGCGAAGATTCCTTAGAAGTTATGGCTGAAATGGAAAACGAGTCTAACGAAGAGGAAGAAGAAGAGGAAGAAGAATAATTCTTCAATAAAACACAACAGTAAACCCCTTGCATTTTGCAAGGGGTTTAATTTTTTATACTTATTGATTTTTATAGGCATTACAAACTTCTTCGGTGCTGCCTATCATTTTAACCCTTCCCTTTTCAAGCCATAAGCAATGCTTGCAAAGGCGTTCAATCTGCTCAATAGAATGGGAAACAATAATAACGGTGGTATCATCGTTTATCATACTGTTAATGCGCCTTTCGCACTTTTCTTGAAAGAGGAAATCGCCAACGGCAAGAATTTCATCAACAATTAAAATATCAGGTTTAGTAATAGTTGCAATGGCAAAGCCGATTCGGGCAACCATACCTGAAGAATAGTTTTTCATGGGTGTATCGAGGAAATCGTACATTTCGGAAAACTCAACAATTTCATCAAACTTTTCATCCATAAACTTTTTGGAATAGCCTAAAACCGAGCCGGTAAGATAAATATTTTCCCATGCGGGAAGGTCCATATCAAAACCTGCGCCAAGCTCAATTAACGCTGCAATAGTACCTTGTGTTTCAACTGTTCCTTTTGAGGGTGTAAGTATACCTGAAATCAGTTTAAGCATTGTACTTTTACCTGAACCGTTAAGCCCTACAATGCCGAAAACGTCGCCTTTTTTAATATCAAAAGTTACATCATTTACTGCAACAAAGTCCTCAAACATAAGTTTTTTTGTAACAAAGCGAAGGAAATATTCTTTTAAACTTTCCAGTTTTTCTTTGCTCATATTAAAGTGCATTTCAGCATTTCTTACTTCAACTGCATTTTCTCTATCCATAACACCCCTCCTTAAATGTGAAGAATGAATCTCTTTTGTGCCTTTGAAAATACAAATGAGCCAAACAAAAGCGCACCAAAGGAAATAGCAATGGTTATAAGGTTAAAATTAAGGTCAGGAACTTGTCCATACATAACAACTTCCCTAAAATATTCAACGTAATAATACATTGGGTTACATTTTACGATTAACTGAAGCGTTGTATGGTGTTCAAGTAAACTTATGGGATAAATTATGGGTGTAAGGTACATCCACGCAGTAAGCAAAACACCGTAAAGATGCTGAATATCCCTAAAAAATACCGTAAGCGCACTTAGGAAAAGACTCATGCCGATATTAAATATAAGGCATAATAACACCGGTACAGGTGCTAACAGTATGGTTGTACTTGTAAAGCCATCAAATACACCCTGCAAGCACATAACCGCAACAACGGCGATTAAGCTGAATGCAAAATTAACAAGGGCGAACAAGCACTTTTCTAAAGGAAAAATATACTTTGGCAAATACACCTTTTTAATAAGCGGTGCGCCCTGCAAAATGGAACTCATTGAAAGGTTTGTTGATTCAGAAAAGAAGTTCCATATAGACCAACCTACAATATAGTAAGTTGAAAAGTTAGGCACGTTTACCTTTAAAAGTGCGCCGAACACCTTGGATATAATAAGCATTGTAAACAAGGGGTTTAAAATACTCCACAATACACCCAAAACCGAACGACGGTATTTTAACTTAAAATCTTTACCTGCAAGATTAAACAGCAACGGCGCATATTTCTTCATATCGGTAAAGAAATTCTTTTTTTCCATAAAAAATCTCCTTTACTCGTTTTTAAACGAGAAATCTTCGTGATGAAGTGTTAAATGGGGGTTATAATAGGGGTCGCCTTTTTCAAGTTCTTTGCCCCAGCGCTTCTGGAAGCGGTCAATTTCAGAATTAAAACGTTTTATCTTTTCAGGTGTATCTTCCTGCCCACGTGATTTTGATTCATAATGATAAAGCTCAGCATAAGGCGTAAACACGTTAAGATACCCTGCTTTTCTTATGCGCATGCACATATCAACGTCATTAAAAGCAACCTCAAACTTTTCATCAATACCGTGCATTTCTTCAAAAACATCAGAAGCCATCATTACGCAAGCGAAAGTAACTGCCGAATAGTTCTGTGCGATTGCGCCTCTTGACATATATCCAAAAGTACCGCGGGGGAAATATTTATGTGCATGACCTGCAACACCACCGATACCTAAAATAACACCTGCGTGCTGGATAGTATCATCAGGATAATAAAGCATTGCGCCAACTGCACCGACATCCTTACGCTGTGCAAACATAAGCAGTTCTTCAATCCATGAAGGCGTAATAACTTCAACGTCATTATTTAAAAGAAGAACGTAATCACCCTCTGCTTCAGTAAAGCCAAAGTTATTTATTGCTGAGTAATTGAACTTATCCTTCCAATAAACCACTTTTACGTTGGTTAATTGCTCCTCAAGATTTTTATAATACTCAAAGGTGCTTTGCTCAGTAGAGTTATTTTCTACAATAATTATTTCAAAATTCCTGTAGGTTGATTTTTCATAAATTGATTTAAGGCACGTATCAAGTGCATCAATATTATCTTTATTGGCAATAACTATTGAAACAAGCGGATTATCTTCAATTTCATAGCTTATGCGGTAGGTTGAAGGAATCAACGCATCATAAACCTTACCTTTAAGACCAACCCTTTCAAGGTGGTCGCTTAACGCTTTATGTGCCGCATTTATGATATATGGCTTTGAGCCGATATCCTGAGCCGTTGAATTTTTGTGCCCGCGCCAGAAATATAAAATTTCGGGCACGTGTACAATATTTTGTGCTTGCTCTGTAAGGCGCAATATAAGGTCATAGTCTTGGCTGCCGTCGCACTCTTTTCTAAAACCGCCCGTCTTTTCAAGAAGGCTTGCCTTAAAAGTAGTAAGATGGCATATATAGTTATATGAACGCAAAGTATCAATGGCAAAATCAGGCTTATAATGGAGATTTACCAGATTATTTACGTTGCCGTCAAGAAAAGTAACTTCATCGGTATAGATAAAATCAGCATTATTTTCATTGATAGCCTTTACAACAAAGTAAAGAGCAGATGGATGCAATAAATCGTCATGGTCAAAAAGTGAAATATATTCGCCCGTTGCCATTTCAATGCAAGCATTGGTATTTTCTGAAATACCTAAGTTTCTTTCAAGCTTTTTGTATACTATGCGATTATCTTTCTTTATTTTTTCAAGTACAAATTCGCCTACTTCAGGATGCTTATCATCACTGCCGTCAGCAAGGCATAATTCCCAATTTTTATAGGTCTGATTTTGTACTGACTCAATCATTTCCTTTAAAAACTTAACGGGGGTATTATATAAAGGTACAAGTATGCTTACTTTTACGCTGTTTTCAAAAACAGTTTTTTCTTCAAGACTTCTTCTGCTTTTTGAAATTTCAAAGGGACATATCTTTTTAACCGTATGCTTTTTTGCTTTTATTTTAGCAAAAAGTGCTTTAGGCCCTTGCTTTAAAAGGATTTTTATTGCCTTGCCTGAATATCTTATAAACTTAGCCTTTTTAAGAAAATCCTGAAGCTTTCTAAAAGGTGCAGTAATTCTCCACCAGCCTGAATGTGTTACACCATGATAAAGTGCCGCATATATCTCCATATCCTTTAAGGCATCATTATATAAAGTGCGTAATTTTTTTACTTCTTCTTTTAAATTATCATTTTCTTTTTTTAATGCTTCTTTTGTTTTGTCGTTTTCGGGCATAATATTTTCTCCTTAATATAAATAAGCATTATCTACTTAATTTTACCATAGTCTTGGCAATAAGTCAAATTATATCGTTTTTCACATAAAAGTGTTGTATAAAAACAGAAAAGGTGATATACTTTGTATATACTTATTAACGAGGTGAATTTTTATGGATTTTAAAGAGACTTTATCAACTCCCGTAAATTATGAGTGTGATGTTCTTGTTGCAGGCGGTGGTTTTGGCGGTATTGCAGCGGCTATTGCGGCAGCAAGAGAAAATAAAAAAGTTATTTTACTTGAAAGACAATTTATGCTTGGCGGTTTAGGTACTGCAGGGCTCGTTACCATATATCTTGCCCTTTGCGATGGTATGGGTAAGCAGGTTTCTTTCGGTTTAGCCGAGGAACTTTTAAAGCTTTCCGTTTCACTTGGTTCAGAAAACGAATTAGGTGTTGATTGGTGGCGTGATGAAAATATGCCTCACAACGAAAAGACCATGCGCTACGAAGCCCAATACAATCCACAAATTTTTGCTATTTTGGCCGAAAAATTACTTCTTGAGCTTGGCGTTAATGTTCTTTACGGCACTTATGCAGTAAATACCGTTGTTGAAAACGATAAGATTCAGGCAGTTATTATCGAAAACAAATCAGGCAGAAGTGCAATAAAAGTAAAAAGCGTTGTTGATGCAACCGGTGATGCCGATATTGCACACTTTGCAGGCGCACCTACCGACACCTTCAAGCAGGGCAACGTACTTGCCGCATGGTATTATAGCTATTGCAAAAAGAACGGCTACAATCTTCGCCCCGTAGGTTTCTGCGATATTCCCGATGAGCAAAAAACCGTTGAAAACGGTGTTGAACTTCTTAACCCCCGTCGTTTTACAGGTATTGATGGGCAGGAAGTTACTGAATATGTACAAATGTCCCACAAGCATTTACTTGAAAACGTTTTAAAACGTCGCAGTGAGTTCGGTGAAGATTATATTCCCGTAACAATGGCCACCATTCCTCAATTAAGAATGACAAGGAAATTAGTTGGCGAATATTCACTTCATGATAAGGAAATGCACACCTATTTTGAGGATTCCATTGGTATGGTATCCGATTGGCGCAAACGTGGTCCGGTATACGAAGTACCTTTCCGCACACTTTATTCCAACAAAATCAAGAACCTTATTATGGCAGGCAGATGCACCTCGGTAACAGAGGCAATGTGGGATATTATGCGCGTTATTCCTTGTTGTTCCGTTACAGGTGAAGCCGCAGGTGTTGCCGCATCTATGACTGACGATTTTTCAACCCTTGATGTTTCTCTTTTACAGAAAAAGCTTCAAGAAAAAGGTGTAGTAATTCACGAAAACGACTTGTAATAAGTTGAATTTTGTTATATAATATAAAAGTATTTTGTAGTAAGCAGGTGAAAACATGGCTAAAATCGGTTTTGATAACGAAAAATATCTTAAATTGCAATCACAGCATATTCAGGAGCGTATCGAAAAATTTAACGGCAAGCTTTATCTTGAGCTTGGCGGCAAACTTTTTGATGATTTCCACGCATCCCGCGTACTGCCCGGTTTTGAGCCTGACAGTAAAATTAAGATGCTTTTGCACCTTAAAGACTATGCTGAAATTGTAATCACCATAAACGCAGGCGATATTGAGCGCAACAAAATGCGTGGCGACCTT
>JAZOMK010000447.1:0-7800 GCA_045653985.1 Clostridia bacterium
TCAGGCTCCATTGCGATAATACCTGCAATGGCAATTCTCTGCTTTTGCCCACCTGAAAGTCTGTGCGGTGCGCTATCCTTAAATTCGTACATATTAACTTCCTTTAAGGCATTATCAACGCGACTTCTCAGCTCGCTTTGCGGCACACCTAAGTTTTCAGGGCCAAAGGCAACATCCTCTTCAACAACGGTAGCAACCATCTGGTTATCGGGATTTTGAAAAACCATACCTGCCTTTGAACGGATTTTTATTATATCGTCCTCGTTTTTAGTATCCATTCCGCTTACAAGTACAGTACCTTCAACGGGCAAAATAAGACCATTTATAAGTTTAGCCAACGTTGATTTACCGCAACCGTTATGTCCTAAAACGCATAAAAACTCGCCTTTTTTAACATTAAGGGAAACTTTATGCAAAACGTCAGAGGTTTCGTCATCATACTTAAACGAAACGTTTTTAATTTCAATGATATTATCCATTTTTCTCCTGTCCTTCGCCTGAAGGAATATAATATTTCTTATCCTTTAATTCATCGGGCATATACTGCTGCTCAACATAATGCTTGGGATAATCATGGGGGTAAAGATAGCCTACGCCCCTACCCAATTTTTCGTGTCCTGAATAGTGGGAATCACAAAGATGCTCAGGCACCGTAACGTTTACCCTTGCATCATTCTTTGCCCCATCAAGCGCCATTACAACAGAATTACTTTTGGGCGCGCGGCATATATATATTATTGCTTGGGTAAGTGCAAGGCAACATTCAGGATATCCTATTTTTTCAACAGCGTTTAACGCACAGGTTGCCTGCACCAGCGCCATAGGATCGGCAATGCCAACATCCTCAGATGCGTGGGCAATCATGCGCCTTGCAATAATACGCGGATCTGCACCGCCCTCAATCATCTTCATTGCCCAGAAAACGCCTGCATTAGGATCTGAACCGCGCAAGGATTTACAGAAAGCCGAAAGCATATCGTAAAACAAGCTTTCATCCATATGTATAACGGGCTTTTGGATAGATTCCTCAGCAACGGAAATATCAACGTTTATTTTGCCCATATTATCAGGCTTAGTAGTTAAAACTGCAAGTTCAAGGGCATTTAAGGCATTGCGCACATCCCCTGCCGATGACGAAATTATATGATTCATCGCATCATCGGAAACTACAATATCCATATTGCCATAGCCTCTTTCTTTATCAGAAAGCGCCATTAAAATTGCCTTTTTAATATCATCCTTAGATAAATGCTTAAACTCAAATATCCTGCAACGTGAAACAAGTGCGCGGGTAAGTGATATATATGGGTTTTCCGTAGTTGAACCTATAAGACGGATTGTGCCGTTTTCAAGGGCAGGCAAAAGTGCATCAGACTGTGCCTTTGACCAGCGATGACATTCATCCAACAACAAAAAGGTGGCTTTGCCGTAAAGTTTTTGCCTTTCCTCTGCATCTTTTATAATCTCGCGTACTTCAGGTACACCTGCCGTAACTGCATTCAACTTTTCAAAATGAGCTGAGCAGGTTTTTGCAACGATAGATGCAAGGCTGGTTTTGCCAACGCCGGGCGGGCCATAGAAAATACAGCTTGAAAGTCTGTCCGCTTCAATGGCGCGTCTTAAAAGTTTGCCCTTGCCTACAATATGCTCCTGCCCAAAAAATTGGTCGAAGTTGGTAGGGCGCATTTTTTCCGCTAAAGGCGCGTTTGAATTATTCTCTTTTGCCAATGAAAAAAGATCGTACATTTATTTTCTCCATACAAATGCCGTCCATTCGCCTAAGGAAAGACGGTGTAATTTAGTAAAGCCAACGGCTGTAATTCTTTCTTCAACCTCATCGGCACGCTCATTTATAATGCCTGATGTTATGTAAATACCATTTTCGTTTAAATGCTCTTTTGCAGAAGATGCAAGAAGCATTACCGCATCAGCAATGATGTTTGCAACAATTATATCTACCTTGCCAAAGAAGTTTTCCAAAAGATTTCCGCAAACAACCTCAATATCGAAGTTTGCTTCCTTAACATTCTTTTGTGCAACCTTTACAGCTTCTTCATCAATATCAATGGCTTTTACGCTTTTTGCGCCAAGGAGATATGCGCACATTGCCAATATGCCCGTACCACAGCCAACGTCCATAACCGTTTTGCCGTTTTCAACATACTTCTCTAAAAAGCCGATACACATTTTTGTGGTTTCATGGCTACCTGTACCGAATGCCGCACCGGGGTCAAGCTCCAATACGATGTCGTCCTCTTTAGGCTCATACTCTTCCCACGTAGGCTTAATAACAATTTTTTCAGCAGGCTTAAAGGGCTTATAAAACTTTTTCCACGTTTCGCCCCAATTTTCATCCTTGATATTTTCAACGATAATTTCAAGACTACCCCAATTAAAATCAGGATTATTTTCCTTTAAATTGCTTACGTTTTCCTTTACAAAATCCCCTGCCCACGTTTCGGTTTCTTCCACAAAACCTCTTACGCAAACCTCGTCCTCATAGGCATCCATCAACTCCTCATCAATGTAATCCCATTGTTCTTTTGGTCTATCATAATTTTTAAGGTCGTTTTTATCCTCAATTATTACACCACCGCCCGAAACGCTTGCAAGTACCTCAGATATTGCATCTGCCCCTTCGGTTGTTGTTTTGACTGTTATTCTTATCCAATCCATTTTTTTATCTCCTAACTATATTATCAGCAGTGAAAAGAAATAAACTTCGGATTTCTGTGTTGCGCCAACCATAAACGCTCAGTCATTTACCTTTTGTAAACTCCTTCGCATTTAGAACGTCGCGCCTTGAAATCCTCGTTTCTTTCATTTCACATAAAATTTATATAAATTTGTGTAGACATTTACACCACAAATCCACCATCTACACCAATAACCTGTCCCGTAATATAATTACCTTTTTCCGCTAAAAACAGGCAAAGTTCAGCAACTTCCTCAGTTTTGCCGAAACGGTTTAACGGTATTTCATCAATAAGTTGTTGCTTTTCTTCTTCCGATAAATGTTCGTTCATTTTTGATTCAATTACGCCCGGACAAATGCAGTTTATGTTTACATTTGAATATTCCTTTGCGGCCGACTTTGTAAAACCGATAACCCCTGCCTTAGCTGCTGAATATGCCGCTTCGCAGGAAGCGCCCGATATACCCCAGATGCTTGAAATATTTATAATTTTACCACCTTGATACATCATATCGCTTAAAGCGCACTTGGTAGTATTAAACACACCTGTAAGGTTTACGTTTATAATATCCTGCCATTCTTCAACAGTTGTGTCGCTTATCATTTTAATAAGCTGGATGCCTGCATTGTTTATTAAAACATCAATTCTACCGAATTTTTCGCGGGCAATTTTAAACATATTTTCAACCGAATTAAAATCGCCAACATCGCACTTAACTTTAATGCCCGAAACTTCTTTTAAAAGATTTTCAGCCATTTCCTCATTTTTGTTATACTGTATTACAACGTTATAGCCTTTAAAAGCTTTTACTATCGCTTGCCCGATATCGCCCGTTGCACCCGTAATCAAAACAGTTTTCATTTTACCAACTCCCTTATAACGTATGACGCCATCAAAAGCCCCGCAACAGAGGGTACAAAGGATATGCTTGCAGGTACGCCCTCAGTTTTAATGCTTTCTTCCTTTGAATATACGCAAGGCAGATTATATATCCCCTCTTTTTTTAAAAGAGTACGCACCCTGCGCGCCAAAGGACAGTATGAAGTTTCGCTGATATCGGCAATCTCAAGTTTTTCAGGGCAGATTTTATTGCCCGTACCAAGTGCCGAAATTATCTTTACGTTATTTTCCTTTGCGCATTTTATCAAATGAATTTTTGATTTTACCGAGTCAATACAATCAACTACAAAATCATAATTCTTAAAATCAATTTCAGTATTTTCATCATAGAATATTGCCATAGCGCTAACCTGACATTCAGGATTTATGTCAAGTATACGTTCTTTTACAACATCAGTTTTTAATTTGCCGACAGTTGAATCAAGAGCAATAAGCTGTCTGTTTTTGTTGCTTACAGATACCGTGTCGCTGTCAACAACGGTAATTTTTGAAATTCCGCCACGAACTAAAGCCTCAATGGCATAGCTTCCCACACCGCCTGCGCCAAAGACGATGACATTGGAATTTTTAAGTTTTTCTAAATTTTCCTTGCCGATAAGCTTCTCAGTTCTACTAAACACAACAGTACCCCAAAATAATTTTTATATATTATAGCATATATTTACTATAATATAAAGCATTTTCACGTATTTTTCATACAAATATTCATTTTTTATGGTATAATACTTTCGAGGTGGAATAAATGTTATTATTAAAAAACATAAAAAAGAGTTACCAAAGCGGTGATAGCGTTGTTAATGCACTTGATAACGTTTCATTAGCTTTCAGAAAAAACGAGTTCGTTGCTATCTTAGGTCCATCAGGCAGCGGCAAGACTACCCTTTTAAATATTGTAGGTGGTCTTGACCAATATACTTCAGGCGACCTTGTTATCAACGGCAAATCAACTAAAAAGTTTAAGGATAGCGATTGGGATACTTACCGTAACCATTCAGTTGGTTTCGTTTTCCAAAGCTACAACCTTATCCCCCATCAAAGCGTGCTTTCAAACGTTGAGCTTGCCCTTACATTAACTGGTGTTTCCAAAAAAGTACGCAGGGAAAAGGCGCGTCAGGCTTTAATTAAAGTTGGTCTTGAAGATCAGTTACACAAAAAGCCTAACCAAATGTCAGGCGGTCAGATGCAACGCGTTGCCATTGCCCGCGCATTGGTAAATGATCCTGATATCCTGCTTGCTGACGAGCCTACAGGCGCATTGGATTCTGCAACAAGTGTACAGATTATGGATCTTTTAAAGGAGGTTTCCAATGACCGCCTTGTTATTATGGTTACCCATAACCCTGAGCTTGCTGACCAGTACGCAAACCGTATAGTAAAATTAAAGGACGGCAACATTGTTTCCGATACCAATCCCTTTGACGGCATTGAGGAAGAGGACAAAAAAGAGAAAATCAAAAAGCCTTCAATGAGTCTTTTTACTGCACTTTCCCTTTCCTTGAACAATCTTATGACGAAAAAGGCAAGAACCTTATTAACAAGTTTTGCAGGTTCAATCGGTATTATCGGTATCGCCCTTATTCTTGCACTTTCAAGCGGTGTAAACGCATACATCAATCAGGTTCAGGAGGAAACTTTATCCTCATATCCCATACAGCTTCAGGCTGAACAAATGGATATGGCAAGCCTTATTACCGAGCTTATGGGTGCTGACAAAAAAAGCCACGACCATGACCGCGAAAACGTCCACGTTTCTTCGATAATGTATGACCTTGCAAACACAATGAACAGCGCAAACATTATCACCAATAACCTTAAAAATTTAAAAGATTATTTTGAAAGTGGCAAAACCAACATCAATGACCACGTGCGCACAATACAGTATCTTTACTCCGTTCCCATGAACGTTTATGCAAAAACGCCTGATGGAAAGTATCAGAAGTCCGATATTATGGAGGTGTTCACAAGTCTTGCAGGCGATTCCGCCAGCCAGATGTCAACCACCAGCATTATGGGGCAGATGTCAACAAGCTTCTCAGCCTATCAGAGCTGGGCAGAACTTCTCCCCGGCAAAAATGGCGAGCTTATCTCTGAAATCGTCCTTGAACAATACGACGTTGTTTACGGTTCTTGGCCAACAGATAAAACTCAGCTTGTTTTAATGCTTGATAAAAATAACGAAATCACCGATATCACGCTTCACTCATTAGGTCTTGTTTCAACTGAAAAGCTTGTAGCTGATACCTTTGCCGCACAAAAGGGCGAAGAGGTTGTGCAGGAAATCAAAAGCTATACCTACGAGGAAATTTCAAAAATTCCATTTAAGATAATCGCATCATCTGATTATTACGTTGATAATGATGGCGACGGTATTTTTGAGGATATCTCAAAACAGCCCGAAGCGCTGGAAGTTGCCGTATCAAACGGTCTTGACCTTAATATCACCTGTATAGTGCGTCCTAAAGAAGATGCAAACGTTTCAAAGGGCGGTGCAGCACTTTACTATACAAAAGCTTTAACTGAGTATCTCATTGACTGCACCAACAACTCTGCCGTAAAGAAAGCGCAGGATGCAACCCCCGATATTGACATTTTGACAGGTCTCCCCTTTATAGCACCTACAGAAGAAACCGCAACTATCGCTTCAAAGGCAGAAGAAATGAGAACATACTTCGCTTCACTTGCCATTGAAAAGAAAGCCGAGATGTTTGAAAAACTTGTTGCCGTACCTGACAGCAAAGTGCTTAATGAAACCGTTGCACAGTACATGGCGCAGTATCCCGACCGTGCAGCTCTTGAAGCATTGATTTTTGAGCAATATTCAGCGTCAGGCATTGATGAAACCTCCATTGCCGCATTTATAAAAGAATATTCTGACGATGAATTAAGGCTTATGGTTGAAGATTCCATCCGCCAGATTGTTATCGCACAGTACGAAAGCGCGGCTAAAAAGCAGGCTGAGGCAGTTATCGCTGTACCAACCATTGAGGAGCTTCAGCCCTTTATGCAACAGATTTTAGCAAACCTTACTGATCGCAATGCAAAAATCGGATATATATTACATGATTACACAACAAAAACATCAATGTCAGAAGAAAGCGTAATGCAGTTCTTAATGGCAAAAACTGATGACGAAATTGATGCTATCTTGAACTCAATTATCGCAAATGATGCCGCTGTGCTTTATGCCCCCTATGCAGGCAAAGACCAGAAGGCCGCAGTTTTAAAGCTTGCAAATGCTTTTGATGCTTACTATGTAACACTTACCGATGAAGCGCTTGTTGAAGCATACGATGCTTGTATGCCACCAAAAGCATCAGCATCAACCTTAAAGGATAACCTTAAATTGATTGGTGCGGCTGACCTTTCTTCGCCTTCATCAATTAACATTTACGTTTCAACATTTGCCGATAAGGATGCAATCCAATCAATTATAAGCGACTATAACGCAAGCGTTTCCGAGGACGATAAAATTACTTATACCGACCTTGTTGCACTTGTAATGTCATCAGTTACAACAATCATCAACGCAATTACCTACGTTTTAATTGCTTTCGTTTCAATTTCACTTGTTGTTTCTTCGATTATGATTGGTATTATCACCTATATTTCAGTACTTGAAAGAACAAAGGAAATCGGTATCCTCCGCGCAATCGGTGCATCTAAAAAAGACGTTTCACGCGTGTTTAATGCTGAAACACTTATTATCGGCTTTACCTCAGGCGCAATGGGAATTTTGTTTACCGTACTTGTTTGCATCCCCGCAAACCTTATCATCCGTGCAGTAACAGGCATTCCGACACTTACCGCTTACTTGCCATGGCAAGGCGCAGTAATCTTACTTTTAATCAGTATGTTATTGACGCTTATCGCAGGTCTTCCCCCTGCAAGGCTTGCCGCCAAGAAGGATCCCGTTGTCGCATTAAGAAGTGAATAATATTAAGGCGGATGCTTGCATCCGTCCTTTTTTTTTACATTCATATTTGACTTTAAGATAAATATATTATATAATATAATGACTATGTGGATGTCGAAATAGAGCAAAGCCATATTTCGACTGCGAATTCCTTGAATTCGCAAACAATTACCAACGGTAATTGCACATATTCATTGCAATGATATGGAAGTTGCAAAAAAACATTTTAAGATGTTTTTTGCAACAAAAAGCCGATTTTTATCGGCTTTATCGAAAAATTTAATCAATTTT
>JAZOMK010000448.1:0-5550 GCA_045653985.1 Clostridia bacterium
GAAAAAATCAACATTCACCAGATCGCTGATGCAAAACCTTATTCAGAGGTAAAGCAGGACTATGTAGATAAAGGCTACTCAAAAGTAACTGATACCATTTACTTCATTCAGGCAGAAGGTATCCACAACCCCGAAGCTTATACTGAAGATCAGGCTGCTATCTTTGCTGATGCTGCGCTTTACAATGAAAGCTTAATTCAGGAAGTAGAGAATGGGGTTGCAGATGTTACTTATGACATTCTTAAATCATCACCTACTTTATATGCTATTACTGATAGATCATCTCCTTCAACAGTTCCATATCACCATTCAAAGATTCGTTACAATACAATCGGTGCTGACAAGTGGCAGGCACCTAATGACTGGATTGAGTGGACTGTAAGAGTTGATAAAGAAGGTCTTTATGCAATCAGCTTCAAGGCACGTCAAAACACTTTAAGTGGTTTAAGCACAACACGTAAGCTTACCGTTAACGGTGAGGTGCCTTGTGCAGAAGTTGAAAATCTTGTTTTCAACTATGGCAATAGCTTTGAAATGTATACACCCAAAACAGAAGATGGCGAAACAATCCTCTTCTACTTAAATAAGGGTGAGAATAAAATCCGTCTTGAGTCAACACTTGGCAGAATGGGTGATTTCCTTGCAGTTGCAGAAAACAGCCTTACACGTCTTAACCTTGCATATAGAAAGATTCTTATGATTACAGGTGCTTCACCTGATACAAATAAGAGCTATATGCTTGATGCTTTAGCTGCCGATGCTCTTAAGATTCTTCTTGAGGAATATATCAACCTTAAAGATCTTAAAGCTTCTATGATGTCAGAAGATGCTTATGGTGAAGAAATCAGCGCTCAGCTTACCAGCCTTGATAGTATGATTCTTTTACTTGGCAGAATGATGGAAGATGACGAAGCAGATAATGATAAGCTTAAGATTGACCATACAGTTGTTCCTTCATTATTTACAAACCTTAAGGATTCTATCGCTGCTATGGGTACGTGGATCAATGATATGAGCCAGAACCCCTTAGAGCTTGACTATTTCGTAATCACATCAGAGGATAAACTTGATACAGAAGACATTCCTGATGCTGATGCAGGTTTCTTTGCAAAGTTACTTCATGAAATCCGTTCATTTATAGCTTCATTTACTGAAGATTACGATAACATCGGTGGTACTGTTGCTCAGGATGGTCAGGAACCCGTTATCGTATGGCTTGAAACAGGCGCAGGTCTTACAGGTTCACGTGATAACGCAACAATACTTAAACAGTTGATTGATGATAAGTTTACTGCTGAAACAGGCGTTGCCGTAAGTACGCGATTAGTTGCCGGTGGTTCGTTGCTACCGTCCGTGCTATCGGGCATAGGGCCGGAAGTCTGTCTGTCCCGTGGCGCGGTTGATGCAATTAACTATGCTTTCCGTGGCGCGGTTATGAACCTTGCAAACGATGAACTTTTCCCCAACTGGAGAGACGTACTTGCTACAGACCGCGAAGGCGTGCCCGAAGACGAAATTCGTTATAAGCATAGTGCAGTTGATCCCTTTACTTTCGGTAATGGTATCTATGCAATTCCTGAAACACAAGACTTCTTCATGACGTTCTATCGTACAGATATTCTTGAAGAACTTGGTCTTGAGCCTCCGGAGACATGGCAGGAAGTATATAATATAATAGGTCATCTTCAGAATAAGCAAATGACATTTGCTATGCCTGTTCCCGTTGTAGGTGCAGTTGGTTCAGGTAACAATACTTTCGCAACACTTCTTTATCAGAAGGGCGGTCAGTATTATACTGATGAAAGAGATTCAACCTTGCTTACAACAGATGCAGCACTTAATGCGTTTAAGGAATGGACAGAGTTCTATACATTATATAACTTACCTAATACATATGACTTTGCTAACCGTTTCCGTACCGGTGAAGTTCCGATTGGTATTGCAAGTTACAGCCAGTATTCACAGCTTGCAGTTTTCGCACCTGAAATTCAGGGCCTTTGGGAGTTCTCACTTGTACCCGGAACAATAAGAACTGATGAAAATGGTGAAACTTATGTTGACCATTCATGTGCAAGTTCAACTTCAGGTTGCGTAATGCTTTCAATGCCTTCCGAAACAGAAGAGGAGAGAGCAAGAATTACTCGCGCATGGCAGTTTATGACTTGGTGGACAGGCGAAGATGCACAGTCAAGCTTCGGTACTGAAATTGAAAGCTTGTTAGGTGCAGCAGCTCGTTATCAGACAGCTAACCTTCAGGCAATGAAGCAACTTCCTTGGGATAAACAGTCAATGGATACAATTCAGGAACAGTGGAACTGGTGTAAAGCTATTCCTCAGGTTCCCGGTGGTTACTACACAGCTCGTAACGTTGAATTTGCTTGGAAAGAAGTTATCAACAATCCTGGTGTTGACCCCAACACAACCTTCGTTGAATACGTTGGTAAGATTGATAGAGAAATCGATCGTAAGCGTGAAGAATTCAAAACTAAGATTGAACAAATGATGGGATGAAAGGTGGTAGAATAAAATAATGGCTAATAGTGATATTAAAGCCAAGAACAAAGCGTTCTTCAAAGATTGGCTTAAATACCAATTCAGGGAAATGCGCAAAAATGGTAGCTTATATTTATTCATGCTTCCTTACCTTTTAGTGTTTGCGGTATTTACAATTCTTCCCGTTATCGTTGCAATGTACTTCTCATTTACGTACTTTAACGTACTTGAACCCCCACAGTGGACCGGTTTTGACAACTATATTCGTCTTTTTACTGCTGACGATTTGTTTATGACGGCATTCAAGAACACCTTGTTCTTCGCAATCGTTATCGGTCCCGGTGGTTACGTATTGTCATTGTTCTTCGCCTGGCTCATTAATGAGCTGGGTAGAAAGACAAGGGCTATTATGACTCTTTTCTACTATGCACCTTCTCTTGCCAGTGTTTACCCCGTTTGGAAGATTATCTTCTCATCTGACCAGTATGGTCTTCTTAACGGTTTCCTTATGAACACAGGTATTACAATGACTAACATTAAATGGCTCGAAAACGTTGACTATATCGTGCCGTGTTGTTTGATAGTTATATTGTGGTCGTCATTAGGTACCAGCTTCCTTACTTTCGTAGCAGGTCTTCAGAAGGTTGACACGACGCTGTACGAAGCAGGCGCTATCGACGGTGTTAAAAACAGATGGCAGGAACTTTGGTATATTACATTACCTTATATGAAGCCACAGCTTATGTTCGGTGCTGTTATGAGTATTTCCGGTGCTTTCTCAGTTGGTGCTGCAATTACTCAGCTTGTAGGTTATCCTTCACAGGACTATGTTGCTCATACACTTATACATCACCTTGAAGACTATGCTAACCAGAGAATGGAACTTGGTTATGCTTGTGCGATAGCAGTTCTTCTGTTCTTATTACAGATACTTGCAAATAAGGTGATTGCAAAAATGCTTTCAAAGGTGGGTGAGTAATTTATGGCAAAGAAAGTAAACCGTTCAGGCGCAGGTAATTTCCTTGGTGTATTTTTCCTTTGCGTAGTTGCTTGCTTCATGGTTCTTCCTATGGTTTATGCGGTTGGTAACTCATTCAAACCAATGGACGAATTATTCAAATTCCCGCCTACATTGTTACCTAACAGATGGGTTACAACAAACTATACTGACTTGTTTGTTTTAATGGGAAATTCATGGGTACCTTTCTCAAGATACTTCTTTAATACATTATTTATTACGTCAGTAGGTACATTTGGTCAGATCGTATTTTGTTCATTGTGTGCATATCCTCTTGCTATGTACACATTCCCCGGCAGTAAGTTCTGCACAAATATGATTAAAACCGCACTTATGTTTAACGGAACAGTTCTTTGGTTGCCCCTTTTCATTATCAAGGCTGGTCTTGGTATGATCGATACATATTGGGCAATTATCATTCCTACATTTGGCGCTCCTATGGGTATGTACCTTATGCGTCAGTTCATGTCACAGATACCTAAATCACTTGTTGAAGCCGCAAGAATTGACGGCGCAGGCAGTTTCAAGATTTTCTGGTCTATCGTTATGCCTCAGGTTAAATCCGCATGGCTTACACTTATGATATTCTCAGTACAAGGTCTTTGGAACTTAGGTGCATCAGTATTTATTCAGAGTGAATCTTTGAAAACATTGCCTTATGCACTTCAGCAGATTGTTTCAACAGGTATCGCACGTCAGGGTGTTGCCAACGCCGTTACGGTTATTATGATGGCAGTTCCCATTACAACATTCATTATCTCACAGAGTAACATTATCGAAACGATGGCAACATCAGGTATGAAGGATTAAGGAGGTCGCCAAAATGATGAAATTTAAAAAGTCAGCATGCTTGGTGCTTGCCGTTATCCTTGCAATGATGTTCTCAATTACGGCTTTTGCAGCACCGTATCAAAACTATACAATTACTGAAAGTGGTGTATATCCTGATCCTCAGGCATACACCCCTGACAGAGTAATTAACAGCGTTGAAATCGGTGTTGAAAATCTTGAAGGTAAAGCATTAAAAAACCCTCAGGATCTCGTACAGTTTGATAAAAACGGATACGTTCTTATTTCAGATACAGGCAACAATCGTGTTATTGTTCTTGATTCTGATATGGTTACGGTTAAGCAGATTATTTCTTCCTTTGAAAAGGACGGAAAAACTGAAACCTTTAACTCAAACAACGGTCTTTTCATCCATGAAGACCAAGAACTTCTTTTCGTGTGTGATACCGAAAATAAGCGTATTGTAAGCTTTAAGTTTGATGAAGAAAATGATAAGTTCGTTTTTGCACGTACTTATGATGACCCCGACCTTTCTAAGTATTTTGAAGAACAGACTGATGAAACAGCAACAGAAGAAGAGGTTACTGATGATTCAGAGGTTTCAGAGGATGAAGCCGTTATTGATAACAGTAGTGCAAATTCTTCCGTTTCTTCAAAAACAAGCATTACATACAAACCCTTAAAGGTTGTTGTTGATAATGCAATGCGTATGTTCGTTGTTTCAAGAGACTGTTATCACGGTATTGTTGAACTTAACAATGACGGCGTATTTACAAAGTTCTTTGGTGCAACCAAAACAAAGCAGACACTTTCATCGCTTTTAAACCGCTTGTTTACTGCTGAAGCAAAGGATAAGATGCAACAGAACATCTCAACCGAATACAGCAATATAACAATCGACGAAAATGGCTTTATTTACGGCACAATTTCACAGCTTAAGCTTGAAGACATTGCAGCACACTTTGATGCTGCTTCAGCAACTGAAGTTGGCGCACCTTTAAGAAAGCTTAATGCCGCAGGATCTGACGTTCTTTTAAGAACGGGTATTACACCTCCTTCTGGTGATATGGGTGATGGCGTAAGCAGATCAACATATTCATATCTTTGCGACGTTACAGTTTCAAAGAATGGTCTTACCAGCGTACTTGACTCACAAAAAGGTCGTGTATTTACTTACACAAACAATGGTGAACTCTTATATGTTTTCGGTGCTCTTGGTCAGAAGGCTGTTTCTGTTGGTGAAACAAATA
>JAZOMK010000449.1:0-4988 GCA_045653985.1 Clostridia bacterium
TGACGATCTTATTGAAGACCTTGACCAGGCACTTAATACTTTAATTTAAGGAGAATTTTATGCCTATTAAAATCCCCAATGCGCTTCCTGCAACGGAAACGCTTTTGAGTGAGAATATATTTGTAATGACGGAAACCCGCGCTCTTTCACAGGATATAAGACCTTTAAAAATATTACTTTTAAATCTTATGCCTACAAAAGTTGCAACGGAAACTCAGCTTGCTCGCCTTTTGGGCAATACGCCATTGCAGGTAGAACTTGAACTTATCCACACCAGCACTCATGTGTCAAAAAATACACCACAAGAACATTTACTTGCATTTTATAAAACGTTTAAGGATATTAAGCATAATCATTATGATGGTATGATTATTACAGGCGCACCCGTTGAAAAAATGAATTTTGAAGAAGTTGAATATTGGGATGAACTTTGTGAGATTATGGAATGGACAAAAACTCACGTAACAAGCACTTTCCATATTTGCTGGGGCGCGCAAGCAGGTCTTTACTATCACTTTGGAATCAATAAATATCCTTTAAAAGAAAAAATGTTTGGCGTTTTCCCACATGTAGTTGAAAGACGCAATTCAATGCTTTTCAGGGGTGCTGATGATATCTTTATGGTACCACATTCACGCCATACCGAAATTAAGAGGGAAGATATTGAAAAAGTTCCCGAATTAAGAATTATTGCAACAAGTGAAGAAGCAGGTATCTATGCTGTTGCAACTGATTCAGGTAAACAGATTTTTATTACAGGTCATTCTGAATATGATCCTGAAACGCTTAAAAATGAGTATATGCGTGATAAAAATCTTGGCCTTGAAATTAAAGTGCCCAAAAATTATTTCCCTAATGATGACGATACGCGTGATCCTCTTGTTACGTGGCGCAGTCATGCAAATCTTATTTATTCAAATTGGCTTAATTATTACGTTTATCAGGTTACTCCATACGAAATTACGGTTGATGAAGAATAGCTTTAAACGCAGTATTTACTGCGTTTTTTTGATTTTATTATAAAATCAGGTAAAAAGTCCTTGACTTTATCACTTTAGCGTGCTACAATGTGAAAAAATAAAAAGAACGGACGGTTTTTAAATGAAAAAACTTGACAAAAATACTCTTGAAAATTTTTATAACGCAATATTGCTTCTTGAAAATGTAAAAGAATGTGAAAATTTTTTCAATGATATTTGCACCATTCAGGAGCTTGAAGCCATAGCACAGCGTTTTGATGTTGCACAAAAGCTTATAGAGGGCAAGGTGTATACTGAAATCAGTACTGAAACAGGAGCATCTACCGCAACAGTTTGCCGCGTTAATCGTTGCATTAAGTATGGCAACGGCGGTTATAAAACTGTTATTGACAGATTGGAGAAAAAATAATGATAAACGAATCACTTTTAAAAAACGAAGAACTTGCAGTATATAAACTTCGTTCATTATATTCAAAATACGGCTATACGCAGTATAAAATGAGTAAGTTTGAAGAATATGACTTATATGTAAGAAATAAAGATTTTTTAGTTTCGGATAGGGTAATTACATTTACTGATACAAACGGTAAACTTCTTGCATTAAAGCCTGACGTAACACTTTCAATAATAAACCATCTTGGTAATTCAGAGATTCAAAAGCTTTATTATAATGAAAACGTTTATCGTGTTTCAGGTGAATCACATCGTTTTAAGGAAATTATGCAAACAGGCCTTGAGTGTGTAGGCAATATCGGACTTTATGAAATTGCTGAAGTTACATCTTTAGCAGTAAAAAGCCTTATGATGATTGATGAAAATTATCAGCTTGACATTTCTCATGCAGGTTTTGTAGAGGCAGTAATTGAAGAAAACAATATCCCTGAAGATATTATTTCCACCGTTCGCGAATTTATTTTCCTTAAAAATCAGGGCGGTATCACAAAACTTTTAAAAGAAGGTCTTTTAACTGAAAATCAGGCTCAAGCATTAATTTCACTTATCTGTGATTATGCTGATATTGATGATTTCAACTTAAATGTTACTTCTGAAAAAGCCCGGAAAACTTTTGAAGAATTTAAAGCGGTACTTAATACCCTTAAAGCACTTGGCTTAGATAAAAAGGTACGCATCAACTTCTCGCTTGCAAACAACATGAGCTATTACAGCGGTATTGTTTTTAAAGGCTATATTGAGGGTATACCAACAGGTGTTCTTTCAGGTGGTCAGTACGATTCTTTAATGAAAAAGTTAAAGAAAAACGTAAGTGCTATTGGTTTTGCGGTGTATATGGACGGTTTTGAACGTCTTAATATTAAAAATCAGGAATATGACGTTGATATTTTGTTTATTCCTGAAACTGATGAACCTCAAAAAATAATGGAAGCAGTTGAAAAGCTTTCTTCAAATGGCGAGTCTGTTCTTGTTTATAAAGAAATTCCCGCTAAAATCAAGTATAAACGTCTTGTAAAAGGAAAGGAGATGTTATAATGCTTAATGTTGCACTTCCTAAAGGCAGGCTTGGTGAAAAGGTTTATGATCTTTTTGAAAAAGCAGGCTATGAATGTGATTCCATAAAAGAAAATAATCGTCGCCTCACCTTTGAAAATCCTGAAAAAGGCATTAGATATTTCTGGGTAAAACCATCAGACGTATCAATTTACGTTGAACGTGGCGCGGCTGATATCGGTGTTGCAGGTAAAGATATTTTGCTTGAATATGAGCCTGATGTATATGAACTTCTTGACCTTGATATGGGTAAATGCCGTATGGCGGTTGCCGCCCCTAAAGGATTCAGAGATAATACTGCAACAACGTTGCGTGTTGCAACTAAATTTTCAAATATTGCATCAAAACATTATCAGCTTAAAGCAAGGGATATTGATATTATCCATCTTAACGGCTCTATTGAACTTGCACCTATTTTAGGTCTTTCAGACGTTATTGTTGATATTGTTGAAACAGGCAAAACTCTTCTTGAAAACGGACTTGAGCCTATTGAGGATATCGTACCTATAAGTGCAAGGCTTATTGCCAATAAATCATCTTATGGATTTAAGCAGCAAAAAATAAACGACATAAAGAATAAATTACAGCAGATTGTGGAGAGCAAAAATGATTAAAATATATAAATACGGCACAGTTTCAAATGATGAAATTTTTGCACGTAATAACCCAACGGGCGATGTATCGGATATTGTAAAAGAAATAATTGAAAACGTAAAAACAAACGGTGATAAGGCATTAAAAGAGTATGCGCAAAAATTTGATAAAGCAACTCTTGAAAATATTGAAGTTACTCAGGCAGAAATTGATGAAGCATTCAATATTGTTGAACCTGAATTTATCCGCATTTTAAAGGATGCCGCTGATAATATCAGGGAATTTCACTCATTGCAAAAAAGAAACAGTTTTATTTTAAATAACAAGGAAGGCGTTGTAATCGGCCAAAAAGTTCTGCCCATTGAAAAGGTAGGTCTTTATGTTCCCGGTGGTACTGCTGCATATCCTTCAACAGTTCTTATGGATTCTATCCCTGCAAAAATCGCAGGTTGCAGTGAAATTGCAATTACAACACCGCCTTCAAAGGATGGCAAAGTAAATCCTGTTATTCTTGCTGCTGCAAAAATTGCCGGTGTTGATAGAATTTATAAAGTAGGTGGCGCACAAGCTGTTGCTGCCCTTGCATATGGTACTGAAACAATATCAAAGGTTGATAAAATCGTAGGCCCCGGAAATGCCTTTGTTGCTGAAGCAAAGCGTCAGGTTTACGGCATGGTTGATATTGATATGATTGCAGGTCCCAGTGGGATTTTAGTTGTTGCTGGTAAAAACAGCAATGCTTCATACGTTGCGGCTGACCTTCTTTCGCAAGCTGAACATGATAAAAATGCAAGTGCAGTATTAGTAACCGAAAGTGATGAGCTTGCAAAAGAAGTTCAGAAAGAAATTGAAGTTCAGCTTCAAAAACTTGAACGTCAGGAAATTGCACGTGCATCCATTGATAATAACGGCAAAATTATTGTTGCACCTGACATTAAATATGCAATAGACATTGCAAATGAAATCGCACCTGAACATCTTGAACTTTGTGTTGATGATCCTTTTGCACTTCTTGACAGCGTTAAGCACGCGGGTAGTGTATTTATGGGCAGATATTGCCCTGAAGCATTGGGAGACTATTTTGCAGGACCTAACCATACGTTACCCACAAGCGGTACCGCAAGATTTTCAAGCCCCCTTTCAGTTGAAGATTTTGTTAAAACAATGCAGTATTCTTATTATACAAAGTCAGCGCTTGAAAAGGTTGCAGAGGACGTTTTCTATTTTGCAAATAAGGAAGGCTTAGGCGCTCATGCCAACAGCGCAGTTATAAGGACAAGAAAATGAGTAAATTTATAACAAATAAGTATGATTCTTTAAAAGAATATACTCCCGGTGAACAACCGCAAGATAAAAAATATATAAAATTAAATACTAATGAATCACCATTTCCACCATCAAACGTTGTGCTTGAATGTGTAAATGCTGATGCAGTTAAAAATTTAAAACTTTATTCTGATCCTGAAAGTAAGGTTTTAAAGGAAGAACTTGCAAAAACTTATGGTGTAAAGGCTGAAAACGTTTTTGTTTCAAACGGCTCTGATGAAATTCTTAACTTTGCGTTTATGGCTTATGGTGAGAATGGGGCAGTATTTAATGATATTACCTATGGTTTCTATAAAGTTTTTGCCGATTTATATAATATCGAAGCAAATATTATTCCTTTAAATGATGATTTTACAGTTCCTTATGAAAAGTTCTTAAACTTGAATAAGTTTATTGTAATTGCAAACCCCAATGCACCTACAGGTATTGCCATAGGTCTTGATGTGGTTGAAGAAATTGTAAAATCCAACCCTAAAAGCGTGGTTTTAATCGACGAAGCCTATGTAGATTTCGGGGGCGAGAGCTGTTACAAATTAACCGAAAAATACTCTAATCTTCTTTGTGTGGGTACCTTCTCAAAAT
>JAZOMK010000450.1:0-9048 GCA_045653985.1 Clostridia bacterium
ATCAATTTTGCCGTAAGTTTTAATTACGTCGGCAACAACTTCTCTTACACGTGCTTCATCACTTACGTCGCAAATATATGATGATACTTTAACACCCATCGAAGAAATTTCGTTTTTAACGATTTCAAGATTTTTTTCATCAATATCTGCAATGCATACGTTGGCGCCTTCTTTTGCAAACTCAATGGCTGTTCTTTTACCTAAGCCGATTGATGCGCCCGTTACAATTACTGTCTTATTTATGAATTCCATAATATTACCTCCTTTAATATATAAACAGTATAACATCTTGCCAATTTTTTTGCAATATGTTATACTATAAAAAAAGTAACTATTCTGCAAAAGGGATTTTAAAAAGATGAAAAACGGCATTTATGTTTCCGAGCTTTCCACCAGCAAGCATATTTTTACCAATTACCATTTCTGCCGAGGTAACAACAGCAAGCGCAAAACAAGAATCGGCATTATTTTAAAAGGTTCAGGCACTTATTTGTATTTAAATAAAAAACTTAACGTAAAGGAAGGCGACGTTGTTTTCATACCTGAAAACATCTTTTGCTATTCCGAATGGCATGGCACACCTGATATTGAGGTTTTGTATATAAGTTGTTTTATCCACTATGAAGAATTTAGATATGAGCCGCAGATGGTGCTTTGCGACGACGAAACAAAAAGCAATTTAATAAAAATCAGCACACTTCTCTCCTGCGATTATTTGGAAGAATTGGAAGCATACTCTACTTTTTATAAAGTTTTAATGACGATTCTGCCCCAGATGAAGCAATCTGAAATTGTATTTGACAAAACCCTTCAGGTGGCAGTTGAGTATATAACCGAAAATTGGAACAAGGATTTCGCCATAAGCGATTTAGCCAAAAAATGCTGTGTAAGCGAATCATCCTTATATCATTTATTTCAAAAAGAAATGGGACAAACTCCGGTAAGTTTTCTAAATTCAATAAGAATAAACAAGGCAATAGAATTTTTAGAAAACAGTAATTATTCTGTTTCAACCATAAGCGGGCTCACCGGCTTTAACTCCGAAAACCATTTTAGAAAAGTTTTTACCTCCCTTACTGGAACAACACCTTTAAAATACAGAAAAAGCAGATAAAAAAACACCCTTGCGGGTGTTTTTTATTTCACAAATTCTTTCAGCTTATCAGTATCAAGGCTTTCAAAATTCTTTAATACAGGGTAAAGTTTTTGGGCAATGATTTTTACCCCACCCTCAATATTGCTTTCAATATTAAGTGGCATAAGAGGCTCATGAAGAGACATTCTTAACAAGAACCAGCCATCACCGTTTTCAGCATTAAATGATACGCGGATGCCTTCATAATTATCAGGCGCAACGTCCCAACCATCAGCCGCCAAAGCATAGTCATTTACCGCTTTTATTACCTTTTCACCATAAGGCTTAAAGTCATCAAGGGCGATATTCATTCTGAACTCTTTGCTTTCCATAGGCTCTTCAAGACCAAGCAAAAGGTCCTCAAGTTTCTTGTTCTGTGCTTTTAACTGTGCCATTTTTATAATAAGCTTTGTTACAAGATATGCGCCGTCATCAAGGAAATAATTTTCCTTTAATGCGGCATGACCGCTTGTTTCAATGGCCAAAGGACAATACTGCCCTTCTTTATTAAGGCGTACAGCCTCATTGATAACGTTTTTATAACCGCGCTTAAAGCGATGGTGCATACCGCCATGATTTTCGATAAACTTTTTAAGTCCACTTGAAGTAATTGAGTCTGTTACAATTACAGCAGGAGTTCTTTCTTCCAATAAAATTGCAGAGATAAGAGCAATTAAACGGTTACGGTTGATTTCATTACCTAATGAATCAACTGCGCCTGCACGGTCAACGTCAGTATCAAAAATAATACCCATATCAGCCTTTGCGTTTACAACAGCACGTGTTACAAAGCCCATTGCCTCTTCATTTTCGGGGTTAGGTATATGGTTGGGGAAGGTTCCGTCAGGCTCTAAGAACTGGCTGCCGTCAGTATCAGCGCCCAAAGGTTTAAGCACTTTTTCAACATAGAAGCCACCTGCACCGTTGCCTGCATCAACAACGATTTTAAAGCCTTTTAACGGCTTTTCAAAGTCAGCTTCAGAATTAACCGCATTGCGCACCTTATTAACTAAAATGTCGGCGTATGCGCTTAAAAAGTCATATTCAATAACGTTGCCTTCCTTAAAAGGAAGTTTGTTGCCATTTTGGGCATTTACAAGGATTTCTTCAATATCGCTGCTTTCACAACCGCCTGCTTTTGTAAAGAATTTAAGACCGTTTCTGTCATAAGGCAGATGGCTTGCAGTAATTTGAATTGAACCATCGCAATCAAGTTCAGGCACAATATTTGTCATGAACATTGCGGGGGTTGAAATAAGACCGCAATCAAAAACAGTAAAGCCAGCATCTTTTAATTCGCCAATAACTGCAGTTTTGATTCTGTCAGCAGAAATTCTTGAATCATGACCTACCGCAACCTTAATTTCAGCCTTATTGAGCTTTTCCTTCAGCCAATAAGCAAAGCCCGCTGCGATTGCTTTTACCTTGTCATCGGTAAGATTTACTTTGCCGTTTTCACTTTCAACAGCAATGCCCCTTATATCAGAGCCGTTTTTTAAACTTTTCCATTCTTTTTCTAACATAACTTATCCACCATTTGAAAAAATCTTTTTGTTAATTATATGAGAAATTAAGGCTTTTGTCAATAAAAAAGGTTGTTTTTATTTTGTTGTGCTTTTTGGGTTTTTATGTTAATATATATGCTAACAACACAAAAGGAGATTTTTATGAATAAAATCAGGCAGAATGTATTTCCCGTACTTGCGGCTGTAATATGGGGACTTGCCTTTTCAGCGCAGGATTACTGCGCAAGCAAAGGTATGGAGCCTTTTACATTTAACGTGTACCGTTCACTTATTGCCGCAATAGTCATATTTTTAGTTTCGGCATTATTTGCAAAGGGTTTTAAAAATCTTTTTGCAAGATTCAAAAACAAAACCTATTCAAAGAATCTTATATTAGGCGGTTTATGTTGTGGCGGTGCATTATTCTTAGCATCTAACCTGCAACAAGCGGCATTTGCACCTGGCATCGAAAGCGGTAAAATCGGTTTTATAACGGTATTTTATCTTATGCTTGTGCCTGTTTTCGGCTTATTTATAAAGAAAAAAGCTCCTATAAACGTTTGGGTAAGCGTTTTTATTGCACTTGTAGGTATGTATTTCCTTTGCGTTAAGGAAGGCACGTCTTTCAGCATAAACATACATGATTTATATGCGCTGTTATGTGCCGTTATGTTCTCGATACAAATCTTATTTATCGACCATTTTGTAAGCAAGGTTGACGGCGTACATCTTTCATTGATGCAGTTTATTGTTGTTACAATTTTTTCTTCCTTTGGTATGTTGTTTTTTGAATCGCCTTCATTTTCTGCCCTTGGCGATTGCATCTGGCAGGTTTCTTACGTTGGCGTATTTTCTTCAGGCGTTGCTTATACTTTGCAGATTCTTGCCCAGAAGGATTCAAACCCTACAGTCGTTTCACTTTTATTGAGCCTTGAATCCGTTTTTGCGGTAATCTTCGGTATGTTTATATTGGACGAGCTTATGTCGACACGTGAATTTATCGGTTGCGGAATTATGTTCTTTTCAGTAATACTCTCCCAGATTCCCGTTGTGCAGATAAAAAGCCGACTTTCTTTGATACTTACCTTTATCGGCATAATTCTTTTGGCATTGGCATTTTTACATTGGTTATTCGCTGTTTCGGCAATATTCTTTTTTATATCCGCAATACTGTCCAGAAAAAATAAAAAACACCGTGCTTAAAAAAGCACGGTATTTTTTACTCATTGATAATTGCTTCTAACTGTTGTTTGGTTCTGTAACCGATAATAGTTTTTACAGCCTCGCCATCCTTGAAAAGAATCATACAAGGAATACTGTTAATAGCGAATCTTTCAGCAAGATTGTTATTTTCATCAACGTTTACTTTAACAACAGTAACGTCAACATCACTTGCTGCAAGTGCTTCAAGTTCAGGCTGAACCATTTTGCAAGGACCACACCATTCCGCATAGAAATCAACTAATACGGGTTTCTTTGAGGCTTCAACTTCCTGACGGAATGTACTCTCCGTTACACATTTAATTTCTGCCATAATTCCACCTATAAATTACGCCTTTCGGCTTTACTTCACTAAGATTATCATATAAAAACGCATTTCTGTCAAACGAAATTAACCAAGTATATATTAAATTTACAATTTAGCCATTTTTGTATTGAATTTTTTGTATTACAAGCAAAAAAAATAATTGATTATATAAAAAAAATGTGATATACTTTATCCATAAAATTAAAATTGTGGAGGTTTTTTCTATGAAACAAATATATGTTGGTAAAACTAAAGATGTTTATGCCCTTGATAATGGCAACGTTCTTTTAAAGTTCAAAGATGATTGCACCGGTAAAGACGGCGTTTTCGATCCCGGTGAGAATAGTGTAGGTCTTACTATCGAAGGCATCGGCAAGGCTAACCTTCAGACCTCTGTTTACTATTTTGAAATGCTTAAAGCAGCAGGCATCAAAACACACTACGTTAGCGCTGATATTGATAACGCTACTATGGAAGTTCTCCCTGCTGAAAACTTCGGCAAAGCTCAGGGCGGTAACGGTCTTGAAGTTATCTGCCGTCTTGTTGCAACAGGTAGCTTTGTAAGAAGATATGGTGAGTATATTAAGGACGGCACAGTTTTAGAAGGCGGCTACGTTGAATGTACCTTCAAAAACGATGCAAAGGGCGATCCCCTCGTTACAGGCGAAGGTCTTGCCGCACTTAAAGTTATGACTCCTGAAATGTTTGCTACTATGAAGGATCAGACCTTAAAGATTACAAAAATCGTTGCTGACGACCTTAAAACCATCGGCTTAGACCTTTGGGATATTAAGTTTGAGTTTGGCTATACAAACAATGGCGAGGTTGTCCTTATTGACGAAATTGCTTCAGGCAACATGCGTGTTTATAAGGGCGACAAAATCGTTGAACCCGTTGAACTTACAAAACTTATTTTAAACAGATAATTTAACAAAAAAATTAAAGGTGCGAGAAATCGCACCTTTTGTTTTACCAATTTCTATCGTTGTATGGAGTTGCCTCATATCCTTTTTCTTGCAGGCTTGATACCATTTTATCAAGTTTGCCTTTCCACATTTTCTTAAACCATTTGGTATGACCAAACCATTTTACAAGCGTTGGGCTTATTGCATAATATGTATGAATAAAAGCTCTGCCATACCAGGATTCCGCAAGTTTATAATCGCGATAACGGCGCAAAGTCCAGACCTGCGGACAATCATACGAACCATAAACGCAAGTTGCAACATAGCAACCTTCTTCGCTATCAGAATCCTCCTCAATAAGTCTATCAATTAACTCTTGAATATACGCATCATCATGCACTTCTGCGATTTGATTTAATTCTTCAACAAAAGTGGCTTTTACATTTTCGATTAAATTTTCGTGCCATTTTTTTCCACCAACATCCGCCCCCTGATCTACTCGATATACAAAATCAACAGCATCAATGGCAATAATAGCATCACATATCTTGTTCAGAACAGCTTGCTTGTCCTCATTAGTAATTTCATAATAATCGTTTATAACTGAAATTGATTTGATAAGAACTGTAAATTTTTGTTGTTTTTTATAGTAATCATCATCAATCATTGCCAGCATTGTTTTACCATATGCGCTAAAGAAAACAGCTTCCATATTATTTGGTGCATTTTGCTCTACCATATTATAATATTTTTCTACTTCTTCCGAATCTTCTTTATCGTAAGCTCTGCGGGCATTTGTAAGATATTTTTCAACAAAAGCTGAATTATCAACTTTTACAGTACCTTGTACCTCAACTGTACCCTCAATCATCATCTTTTTTGCTTCTTCAACAGAATATTTCATTCCGCACGATTGGCAAACAAACACGCCATCCTGCTTAATTAAATCAGAATCTCCACACATTTCACAAGTAATTCTTTTCATTTTATCCCTCCCAAATTCATTATTTTTGTCTATTATAGCATACAATTTTTATTTTGTCTATCATCGCAGACTGTATTTTGTTTATTTTTTGTTATCCTAATTAAGAGGGTGATGGAAAGTGGAATTTAATAAAAAAAGTGTGGGCACAGTTATAAAAAAGTTAAGAAAAGAAAAAAACCTCTCGCAAGAGGTTTTAAGTGGGTTTGCAACCATTGCCAGAAGTCATCTTGCGATGATTGAATCGGGTACAAAACAGGCAAATTTTGAAACATTGTGGAAAATTGCATATGCCTTAGAAATTCCGCCCCATAAACTTGTTGAAATGATAGAGATTGAAACTATGAATGCAGAAAAATAAAAGATGCTGACTAAAAAATCAGCATCTTAATTTTTTATTCTTTTTCAGCAGTTGACTGAATGAAAAGTTCATCCATTTGCTTTTGTTCAACAACATCAGGTGCGCCTGTAAGAAGGCAGGATGCGTTCTGCATTTTGGGGAATGCGATAACGTCTTTAATATTATCTGCCCCTGCAAGAAGCATTACCAAGCGGTCAAAGCCTAAAGCTAAACCACCGTGAGGCGGTGCGCCATACTTAAATGCTTCAACAAGGAAACCAAAACGATCCTCAATATCCTCATCCTTAAAGCCTAAAAGGTTGAACATTCTGTTCTGAATTTCTGATGAGTGGATTCTGATACTACCGCCGCCGAGTTCATAACCGTTAAGTACGATATCGTATGCCTTTGCACGAACTTTACCCGGCTCAGTTTCAAGAATATCAAGGTCCTCATCCATAGGTGAAGTAAAGGGATGGTGAACTGCAACGTAGCGGTTTTCTTCCTCAGCATACTCTAAAAGCGGGAATTCAGTTACCCAAACAAATTCAAATGAATTTTCGGGGATAAGATTTAATCTTCTTGCGATTTCCTGACGAAGCTGACCTAATGAATCAAATACAACGCTATTCTTATCGGCAACTACAAAGATAATATCACCATTTTCAGCACCCATAAACTGTGCGATTTCATCAAACTGTTCAGTTGTAAAGAACTTGTTTACGCTGGTTCTGTAGCCGTCAGCATTTTTAATAATCCATACAAGACCTTTTGCACGGTAGGTTTTAATATACTCTTGTAAAGAATCAATATCTTTTCTTGAGAACTTATCTGCGCAGTTTTTAGCTAAAATTGCACGAACACTACCACCGTTTTTAATTGCATCGGTAAATACTGAGAACTGACAGTTTTCAACAAGTGAAGAAATGTTTTTAAGTTCCATGCCAAAGCGAAGGTCAGGCTTATCTGAGCCGTAATTTTCCATTGCATCACAATATTTCATACGGCGGATAGGAAGCTTAATATCATGGTTAAGTGTTTCCTTGAAAACCTTTTGTAAAAGGCCTTCAGTCATAGTCATAACGTCATTTTCTTCAACAAAAGAAAGTTCCATATCAATTTGCGTAAATTCAGGCTGACGGTCAGCACGGAGGTCTTCATCACGGAAGCAACGTGCAATCTGGAAATATCTATCAAAGCCTGATACCATTAAAAGCTGTTTAAAAAGCTGAGGTGATTGAGGAAGTGCAAAGAAAGTGCCTGGCTGAACACGTGAGGGTACAAGATAATCTCTTGCGCCTTCAGGTGTGCTTTTTGTAAGCATAGGAGTTTCAATTTCCAAAAATCCGTTATCAGTAAGATAGTTTCTTGTTGCACTTGCAACCTTTGAGCGCATAATAAAGTTATGCTGCATTGAAGGTCTGCGAAGGTCAAGATAGCGATACTTAAAGCGAAGTGCCTCGTTTACTGAAACACCGTCATTAACCTCAAAAGGTGTAACTGCGGCTTCTGAAAGGATTTTAACCTCGCTAACCTCAATTTCGATTTCGCCGGTTTTAAGATCCTTATTAACGTTTTCAGGTGTACGCGCGATAACTGTACCTGTTACAGCAAGCACGAACTCACTTCTAACGTGCTGGATGCTATCAAAAAGCTCCTTATTTTTTGTGCCGTCCCAAACTGCCTGAACGATACCGCTTCTGTCGCGAAGCCACATAAATACAAGGCCGCCAAGATCACGTCTGCGCTGAACCCAGCCCATAACCGTCTGGCTTGTACCGATATGTGCGCTTGTTAATTCGCCGCACATTATTGTTCTTTTTAAACCGTTTAAAACTTCAGCCATATTATTAACCTCTTAAAACATTTATAATTTCTTCAGGTGCAAGCTCCTTTTGTTCACCCGTTGCCATATCTTTAAGAACATACTTGCCCGTTTCCATTTCATTTGAACCGATAACAACTGTGTACTTAACATCGAGCTTACCTGCATATTTAAACTGCGCTTTAAATGAACGCTTGTTGTGGTCGCCTTCAGCAGCAATACCGTTATTGCGTAATTCCTGCACAAGCTTAAATGCGGCAATACGTTCTTCATCAGAAGACCCTGATACAACGTAAACCTTGAAAAGCTCAGGTTTTTCAGGGATAAGATTTTGTTCTTCCAACAAAATAAGCAAGCGCTCAATACCCATACCAAAGCCGATACCGCAGATATCCTTATCACCAAGCTGACGAACCAAGCCATCATATCTACCACCACCGCAAACAGTTAAATCAGAACCATCAACAGTCGCAATGATTTCAAAAACAGTTTTGGTGTAATAGTCAAGACCGCGAACAATACGAGGATTTACCTTAAAGGGAACGCCCATATCGCTTAAAATCTTTTTAAGCATTTCGAAGTGATCACGACATTCATCGCAGATATAATCAAGAATTACAGGTGCATTGTCAGCATCCCTGCCACAATCAACATCTTTGCAATCAAGAATTCGCATTGGGTTGCGCTCAAGTCTGCTTTTGCAAGTTTCGCAAAGCTTTTTATCCTTAAAATAATCCTTTAATGCCTGATTATACTTTTCGCGGCAATGGGGGCAACCGATATTGTTGATATTAAGGCTTAACCCCTGAAGACCGCACTTCTTTAAAA
>JAZOMK010000451.1:0-13657 GCA_045653985.1 Clostridia bacterium
GAACTTTCTGCATACGTTGAACGTTTTGATTTTATCTTAGGTACGCAGGCATCTGCACCTTATAATTGCGGTGCTTTGTCCTATAAAGATACCCTTTATATCAATTTTACCAGAAACATCCGCGAGCCTATGCTTGAAGCAAGCTTTTTCAGCGTTTTAAGGGATATGGGTGTTCCCGTTACCGTTGAAAGCAACAAACAGTAAAAAAGGAAGTTATTTTATGTATTGTGTAAATTGCGGTGTTAAGCTTGAAGATACCGAAAAAAAGTGTCCACTTTGCGGTACTGTGCCTTATCACCCTGAAATTCAAAGAAAATCAGAGGATAGCCTTTATCCGCCTGACAGATATCCTGAATATAAACTTAACCCATTAAGTATAATGACGATTATCATTACCGCTTTTTTGATTCCCGTTGTAGTGTGCTTTCTCTGCGACCTTGAGTTTTCAGGCGGTATAGTGTGGTCAGGCTACGTAAACGGTGCATTGGCTTTAACATACATTATATTTATATTGCCATTTTGGTTTAAAAAGCCCAATCCCGTAATTTTTGTGCCATGTGATTTTCTTGCGATAATAATATATGCTTGGTATATATGTTATCAGACCGAAGGTAATTGGTTCTTTTCTTTCGCTTTGCCGGTAGGCGCGCTTTTTGCTTTGATTGTAACTGCCGTTGTAGCTTTGGTTAAGTACGTTAAAAAAGGATATCTTTATATCTTTGGTGGTGCTTTTATTGCCTTAGGTGCATTATCCCTTTTAGTTGAATTTCTCTTGAATTTAACATTCTCCTTAAAATTGGTTCTTTGGTCCCTTTACCCCTTAACTGCCCTTGTTCTTTTAGGCGGTATGCTTATCTTCTTAGCTATATGTACTGTGGCGAAGGAGACGATTGAACGTAAATTCTTCATATAAAAAAGACGGTGAAAACCTGCGTAAAACTGTGTTATGACATTTTAAAAACTCAGTCATTTACCAATGTGTAAACTCCTTCGCTTTTAAAATATCATGCCTTGTTTTACTTGTTTTTGACCGTCTTTTAAGTGTAGGAGGGAAGCACCTTGTCTTGTTCGCTTTTGAAGCCTCTTGGTTATGTGCAAACACATTGTTTTACTTTGTTTTGACCGCCTTTTGAGTGTAAGGGGAAAGCACCTTGTCTTGCTCGCTTGGCTATGAGATAAAAACAGGAACGTCAACAAACGTTCCTGTTTTTTTATGTGTTTTCTTTTATGTATTGCTTTGGTGTTTTGCCTGTTTCCTTTTTAAAGAAGCGGGAGAAGTTTTGGGGGTCAAGCCCTACCGACAGCGCAATTTCGGCAACGGTTGCATTGTTGGTTAAAAGCAAGGTTGATGCTTTTTTTATGCGGAGTTGCGTCAAATAATTGTGGGGCGTAAAACCTGTTTTTTCCTTGAAAAGTGTTGAGAAATAGGTGCGGTCAAGACCTGTTTCGCGGGCAATATCTTCAATGGTGATATCTTCATGGTAGCGCGTTTCCATAATGCCGATGGCTTTTTGAATCCATGAATTTTTGTTGCTTATTTTTGTCTCTTTTAAAAGTGCACCCAAAATATTATAGATGCAACCTGCACGCCTTAAATTAGCACCGGGATCGGTATCAGAGCGCATTGCAACTATTTTTTTTATTTCTGCTAAAATTTCATTAAAGGCTTCAGGCGGGGCAAAGGGCGTTTCGGAGGAAATGCCTGCCTGCTGAAAAATATTTTTAAGGGAAAAACCGTCAATGGCGCACCAAATGGATTTACGGGATTCTATAGTATCGGCAGTATGTATTACCGTATCGCCCGGCATAAGAATAAAGCAGGAATTTTCCTTAAAAGCAAACTCGTTGCCGTTTATGATAACCGTACCTGCACCGCGGATGCAACACTCTATAATATAAATATCGCGGATAACCGGACCGTAGCGGGCGCCCGGCTTTAAGTTCTTGTCAACACCACAGTAATATAAAATAGGTTCATCGCGATAACTTTTTTTAAGATTCTCGTAAAGCATAAAGATACCTCGAAAAAATAAATTACTGTAATTATTGTATCATAAAAAATAGCACGTGTAAATAATCAAACAACAAATTGAGGATAAAAACACACAAAATACCTTGAAAATGCAATGTTACTGTGATAAAATGAAGATAATAATTTGAAAGGAAGATTTTTAAAATGAAAGATAAAAAGTTAAATATCGGCGTTATTGGTTGCAGCCCTATGGGCAAAAGACACGCTAAGGGTGTTGTAGAACACGCAAACCTTTATGCCATCTGCGATACTGCACCTGAACGCCTTGAAGAATTCAGAAACGAGTTTGAGCCACCTGTTGTAACAAGCGATTACAAGGAACTTCTTGATGATGATAATCTTGATGCCGTTGTAATTGTTACACCCGACCAGCTTCATTGCGAAATGGTGTGCGCATTTTTAAAGGCAGGAAAGTACGTTATGTGCGAAAAACCCCTTGCCCTTAACTTAAAAGAATGTGAAGAAATGATGCGTGCTGAAAAGGAATCAGGCAAGCAGCTTATGGTAGGGCAGGTTTGCCGTTGCAATCCTGTTTTTGTTAAGGCAAAGGAGCTTATTGATGCAGGCAAAATCGGCGAGCTTGTTTTTGTTGAAAGTGAATATGCCCATAACTATGATGACGCAAAGGGCTATAATAATTGGCGTATGGTGCCTGAACGCAACACAGTTGTTGGCGGTGGCTGCCACGCTATCGACCTTTTAAGATGGATTGCAGGCGATCCTACTGAGGTTTTTGCCTATGCAAACCATAAGATTATGACTGATTGGCCTACTGACGATACAACTATCGCTGTTTATAAATTCCCCAATAACGTTATGGGTAAGGTAATGATTTCAAACGGTGCAAAGCGCGCTTATACGATGCGTTCTGTTTTCTATGGTACAATGGGTACGATTATTGCCCAAAATCAAATGGGGGAGGTTATCCTTTATGAGGATGCTGAGGGCAAAAATTATCACGACCCCCAGGTTATTGCCGTTCCTCCCAAAGACCACAATGCCGAGGATGAAATTGGTGCTTTCGTTGATGCACTTACCAATGGTAAAAGAGTTCCCGTACCTGCTTTAGAAGGTGCATCCACCGTTGCTGTTGCTTGCGCTACTGTTGAGTCAACTGAGACGGGGGATAAGGTTACAATTAAATATCCGGAAATATAAGAGCACAAAAAACTCTTGAAACTGCGGCTCAGAAGCGATATACCCCGCTCAGTTACTTACCAATATGTAAGCGCCTTCGGGGGTAATCACTTCTTTGCCTGATTTTCAAGCTTTTTTGCACTCTTAAGTTCGAGGGAAATCATCGCACAAAAAACTCTTGAAACTGCGGCTCTCGTCGGCACAAGCTACGTTTTACGCTTTCCGCGAAAAACGCGAAAAGCTGTTTAGCTCCGCTGTGCCTCCTCTTCCCCAAAATGCAATACTGCATTTCGGGGGCCCCAATTATTCATTTGTGATTAACCTTTGCGCCCCTGATTTGCGAATTTTCTCGCACTCTCTTGCATGAGGGCACTACAACGTGAGAAATCTTCGCAACTGCAATTAAATATAGTAAAAAGGGCATCGTTTGATGTCCTTTTATTTTGCAAAATTTGACAAAAAAGGAAAATGGGGTTATAATACAAAAAAACAAAGGAGAGATCCTATGAAAAGAATAAAAATAATATGCGAAAACTGCGGTGCAGAGCTTGAAATAAAAGATAAAGTGGCCTTTTGCCCCTATTGTGGTACAAAAATTGCTTTTGATGATGGCGACAGAAATATAAATGCTAATTTGAATTATAATCATACATACGTGGAACGTGATGAAGCACGCATCCGCGAAAATGAGATAAAAGAAAATATGCAGCTACAAAAGCTTCAATATAGGGAACGCAGGGAAAAACGCGGTATGAAGGTTGCGTTTTTGTGCGTTGGCGGTTTCTTTGCGTTGATGGTTGTAATTCTTTTGATAGTTAGCATAAGCGGATGGATAGCGGAGGCTCAGGGCAAAATATGCGCAGGAAAACATGAAGATTACATCGGTGAAAATTATAAAGCGGTAGTTAGACAGTTTGAAGAATTTGGTTTTACAAATATAGTTAGCATTGATTTGGAAGATTCTGATTTAGAGCCTGAAAAAGATGGCAAGGTTAAAGGAATTTTTATTGACGGAGATAATAATTTTGGGATATCTGATTATTTCTATCCGGATGATAAAGTAATAATAAAATATTATTAAAATGCGTTATGGAAATTTTAAAAGGGCATCGTTTGATGTCCTTTTATATTTTTTGCAAAACAATTTTTGCGATTATTTTATATTGAAAATTAAGGTGCGATATGGTATAATAATGCCATAAAAATTTTTGAGGTGTTTGTTTATGGCATATTCAATAGAAAAACGCGAGTTTAATAATTCAAAGTGGATTTGCGCCAAGGATGATTTCCTTAAAACGGCTGAGAATATTGAGAGCATTGAAGGGGCAAAATGGATATGGCCCACATTCTATTCGCGTGCATATCTGATAAAAAAGTTTAACGTAAATGAAATAGTACCAACTACCATGAGGCTCATTTGCGATAACGTGTTTGATTTGTTTATAAATGAAAAGCCTGTTTCGCTAAATAAAAAGAAGTTTTCAGGCGATATTACAAGCTTTTTGAAGCTTGGCGAAAACAAGATAAATATTCGTGCATATCAGACCAATGATGATAGGTTTTTTACCTCGGCAATTACGGGATATATTGAAAATGCAAATATGCGCATAACTACAGATGAAAGCTGGGACAGCTATATTCCCGTTTCTTTCTGGGAAAATGACGAGCCTGAAAATTGGATGAATTATGAAACAAGAAATAACTTTACTCTTGCTTGCCCAATACACCCAAGGCTTTATAAGCGCTCACTTTATATGCGCAGACGCTTCTTAACGGAAAAACCCGTTAAAAGTGCAAACCTTTTTGTTACTTGCCGTGGTACGGGTGAATTTTATATAAACGGCATGCGTACCGACAGCGAAATTTTATCAGACGGTATTTGCGAAAAGTATAAGGAATATCGTATGGTTGACGTAACGCCTTTAGTAAATAACGGCGAAAACGTTTTAGGTGTTATTACCGGTAACAGTTGGCTTAACAGCGAATCACATTCAAGCGTATACATGAACAAAAATATGGTACTTGCCGAGCTTTTTATTACCTACGTTGACGGCAGTGAAGAAGTTATTGGTACTGATGAGCTTTGGAAGTGTAACTTCTCACCCTTAACTGATAACGACCTGCAGTACGGCGAAAGATATAATGCCAATCTTGAGATTGAAAACTGGTGCGGTATTGATTTTGATGATTCTTCATGGTCAAGCGTACAGTGTGAAGAAAAGGACAGCGAAATACGTGATTACGTTTTAAGAAACTATCCGCCTATCTACATTATGCGCAAACTTCAGCCACAAAAAATCCTTGTGCGCGACACTCGCGTTATATATGACTTTGGCGAAAACTGCGCAGGCAGATGCTCGATTTTACTTAACGATACCTTTAAGGGGCAGGAAATTAAAATCAGTTTTTGTGAGCGTCTTGATGAGTATGGCGAATTTGTTGTTGGAACATACTCACCTGCATACTTTAACCGCGATGCTATCTATGACGGTAAAGCATTGGGCTGCATGAAGAACTTTGACTTTTATACCTGTAAAGGCGCTAAAAAGGAATATTATGAACCGCGCTTTACCTTCTCAGGTTTCAGATACGTTTGCGTTGAGGGCATAAAAGATAAATCTCAGGTAGAAGAAATTACCTTTAACGTTATGCACAACGCATTAAAGCGCACCGGTAAGGTTAAAAGTGATTATTCCTTTATTAACGAACTTTTCAGGATAACATTAAGGTCATGGAACGGCAATATTATGAATGGCCCTATGGATTGCCCCACAAGAGAAAAGAACTTCTGGACGGGCGATACACATATCTTCTGCGCCACCGCAAGTTATCTTGAAGATTGCGATGATTTCCTTGCACGTTGGACCGATGCAGGCAGAAAAATGTGTGCCGAGGTTTACGGCTGGGGCGATGAAAAGTATATTATCCCTTGGACGCTGTACCAATTCTATCGTGATAAAGGTGTTCTTGAGCTTTGCTATAATGATATTCTTCAGTACGCAAGGCACAGAATTGAAACATCATATCACGACCTGCCCAAAGATGGGGGAGCTTTCTCCGATTGGCTTGCACCTGATAAACTTGTCCTTGATAAAAACTTCTTTGCTTGTACCTTCTATTGTTATATGCTTAAAATTGTTGCGCAAATTGCTGAGGTTTTAGGCGATTATAAGACAAGCGACGAGTTTGTAAAGCTTTTTGAAAAGTCAACTGATGCTTTTAATGAAAGATTCTTTGATACTGAAATTAACGATTATACGCCGCAGCTTCAGTCATCAAAAGTTCTGCCCCTTGCCTTTGGTCTTGTGCCTGTTCATAGGGAAAAGTTGCTTGCTGAAAAATTAAATCAGCAGGTGCTTAGGGAGGGGCATCTTACAACGGGCTTTGTGGCAACAAGATATTTGCTTGGCATTCTTTGCGATTACGGCTATAAGGATACTGCTTTTATGCTTCTTGACAGAGATAAGTATCCGTCATGGAAAAATATGCTTAAAGGTCTTACTACCATGCCTGAAACATGGGTAGGCGTTTATGATAAAATGGAAGAAAACAGCATAAGTATGAACCATTTTACAATGGGTGCTGTTACAGGCTGGTTCTTTGAATATTTAGGCGGCATCCGTTATCGTGAATCAACACCAGGATTTTCACACGTAGTTTTGCGTCCTACCTTTATTAAGGAAATCGGTTCTTTTGATGCTGAATTTAAGTCGGTTTACGGCTTAATTGCTACCCATTGGCATTTTGAGGGCGATACAGTTGTGTTTAAGTTCTTTACGGAGCGCAACGTTACGTTGATTTTACCTGACGGCACCGTTTCATCCTATCCTAAGGGAGAACATTCGGTAATTACTTCGGCATAACAAAAAAACCGACAAGATAACTTGTCGGTTTTTCTTTATTCAACCATAAAAGCAGCAAAGCCATAAGCGGGAATATCGGAAAGATAAAGCTTATCACCTGAAAGGGTGCCGCTGCAGTTAAGGAATTTTACTGTTTTATAAGGCTTATCAAGGTTAATTACGGGTTCAAGGGCGATATCTGCACAGAAGTTCCAAAGACCTACCGCCATTGAATTTTCGTTTTTCTTACATTGGGTATAAAGGGCAGGATTGCCGTAAGCATAGGCGGGCAGATTTTCACCGCTGAGCCACGGCACGTTATTATAAATTTGACGTCCGCGCTCATAGCTTTTTAAATAATTGTCAGGTGTTAAGCGGGTGTTTACGTTAAACACAAGGAAGCGTTGCCCCTTTTCGTTTTCGTAGCGGTATGAAAGGGGAATGGTTTTGCCTGAAAAATCCATATCGCTTAAAACGCAGGCAGAATCATCAATTTCAATATCATAAAGGGTGCAACCGGTTAATGCAACGTAGTTATTATTATCAAGGAAATGCTCGCTAAGCGTAATTGAACAATCGTCGGCTGTTTTTATAGCATTGTTGATTTTCTTAATGCCAACGTCAAAACCGCGTTCAGTTAAAATTTCAGCGGCGGCAATATCTAAAATCAATCCTTTTTCAAAGGCGTTTTCGGGAAGATTCCTTGCGTTTTCATCAAATACAATACCGGTTACGCCTTTGCCTTCAAAAACTGTGGGGATAGTGTTAAAGGCGAGGCAACGGGAGGCTATTGGGAAGAATAGCTCCTCAATAACAACGCTGTCGTTGACTTTTGTGGGCATCTTCATTGTTTCGACCTTTTTCATTGAATCATAAATTCTTATGCCTACGTTAGTTTTATCAGCAAAAAATTCATCAATTTTTTGGTAGGTATCTTTGTTTCTTTGGTGGAATTTTCTATATCCCGTTTCATAATCAGCATTTGAATAATAGTCAATGCCGTATTTTAAAATGCCGTCGGTACAGCCTGATGCACGAAGGGCGGTATCAAAGCCTTCAAGATAACTTGCAGGACAGTTTGTGCGGGGGCGGGGATAAACGTCGCCTTCTGCCATAATTTCAATATTTGCCTTTTTAGTCCAAGCGCTTTCCATACGCTCAAGCTCAATAACGTCCTGAAGCATATTGCCCCAGTTTTTGTTGACAGCCCAATAGGGTGCACCGATTTGGCGTACAAAAGGTTGTGTATCACCTGCCAAAATGGTGGCAAGCTCAAAAGCGTCTGTGCCGTCAATATCCCATGATGTCATGCACGCACAAGCGCCTAAACGGACTTTGGGATTCACTTCATTTAACGCATCACGCACTTTTTTTGCAAAATTTCTAAAAACATCACCGTTTGCTTTTAAATATGCGCTGCGGTAAATATTTGCGCTACCTGAAGTTATATGTTGGGCAATTTCGGCACGTGTAAGGGATGATGATGTTATTTCATTTATAATTTTAACGTGGTTATCGCAAAGGCAAGCAGGAGCTTCACCAAAAAAGCCGTAGCGAAAATCATCGTCAAACATAATAATATCAACGCCGCAGGAAGCAATGCTTTTTATATAATTGCAGGCAAAATTGACGAAATTTTCGTCAGAGGGGCACATATACTCTTTAATTTCGTTTCCGTTTATGGAGCGCATAGGCGTAAAGCTTTTATTGCCATGTACCCAAAACGTCCATACCCATGAGCCTACCTCAAAACCCTTTGATTTAAAAAATTCACAGTTGTCAGCCAACTCAGCAAAAACTTCTTTTTGCTTATTTTCGTCAAGCTCATAGGTACTAAGGGCAAGGAAAACGCGCTCAGCATCTATTTTTTTTAGCTCCTCTACGATTTTATCGCGATTACTTCTTTTTATTATTGCGTTCATTAACGGAACGGAAATTTTGTACATATTAAAACCTTCTTGAATTTTTTTATAATTATAGCATAATTTTTTTGTGATTTCAAGGATGAAAAACCACGATATAATAAAATATCGTGGTTTAACTTTATTCTAATAGGATTGTTTTACTTAGCGATGAAGATATATACACAACCAAAAACATTTAATTAGTTGTTTCTGTTTCAAAACTTGGCGTGTAACGGACTAATGATATTTCACCTGCTTTTGCGTAATTGCCAAAGTAGCCGGTCGGACCGTAAATATTACCTAATAATGCTTTGCCGCGAAGAGAAGCATTCTTCACATCAACGAACACGTATGTATCGTGATAGATCCATTCACGACTGGTGAATTCATAGGTTTTTGAGTTTTCATTGTAAGTTACAGCCATAGTATAAAGCCCGGACTCTACAGAAGGGTTTTCGCGGAGAGGTCCATATATGTATATGGCAATATATTCTTCGGTGTGCTTTTCTATAATATTGCGGATATCCTCTATGGTATATGAGGTTGTAATATTGCCCGCATCTTTTGCGGATTTAGTTGCTAAGTCAGCATACATCCGCAATGCGGCTTCGTCCTGTAATAGCGCATTGGTACGATGCACGCCGATAGAACCACCTGTAATACCTTGAGACGCGGTATACCAACCTTGATAGTACCCAACAAGTGCATTAAGTCGACCGGCTGCGGTCATATCTTCCGTATGCTCAGGAGCGAATTGATAGGTTTCCCATTCACAGATAAAGCTGACGGAGTCTTTTACAGTACCATGTGAGAAATTACCATCATTCCAAGTGCCATCGGGAAATTTGTAATAAAACTCTCCGTAAAACTCATCATTGCCCTCATTGTTTGGCTCACCGGAATGCCAGTTGGTGTAATTACAATCTTCGGAATTTACCCATTCCCAAATGCCTTGATCGTTTTTGGAAAGACCAAAGTATGCTGTGTCTACACCGACGCTTTGCAGATATGCGTACAGTGCATCGTTTTCTTCTTGCGATGAAATTACTGCAAGGTATCCGCCACGGTTTTCACAAAAAATTTTTGCATCTTCCCAAGTAGCGGCGTTGTTTGTATAGACTTTATAGTAGTGCCCATTATATTCTAAACCACCTGAAGGAATACTAATTAAAGATGGATCAACATTGGCGGGATCGTAATGAATTGGAATTGTATAAGTGTCTAAATTATATTGAGTATTGCCGGTTCTGTACTTGCCCCATTTATCGGTGCCGGTAACAGTAATGAGCAATTCATCGCTAAAAGCTTGTTGCGGTGTGTTTACTAAAATGTATCCATTAGATATAGTGCAATTTGTACTGTTTTTTAGTGCAAAATCAACTTTATATTTGTCTTTTATACCCAAAATATTAAGCTGATCCGTACCCTCCTTCATGCTTACTATGTCATAGTATTTTACATTTAAAATATTAGCGTTTTCTAAATTATAGTAGATGGTATCCAGTGTAATTTCTGTGGGCATTTTGTCAAAATTATAATAGATTTTATCGTAACCATAACAGAGGAAGGGATGATCACGTAAGTTTTCGGGCAGGAAAGATTGTTCACCTGTTTTTATAAATATCAGTCTTGCGTTACCTACTAAGTTTGTGTGAAGGCCGGCTTCAAAATAAGCGGAGGCATAGTTGCAATGGTCGTAAATAAAGTCGTACTGTAGTGCACCGTTCAATTTGGCATACAAGCCGGTACGTGCGCTGAGTTCGGCAAAACAGTATTTTTCAAGGCCGATTAAATGAATGTTAATACCTGCTTCCAAGCCTACATCCATTCGAGTCTTGCCGGTTAAGGTTAAGGTGTTTTGTTTTTGCTCCTCTTTAGAATCAAAATATGGGATAAATCCGTTTTTGTTTAAATAAATGCCGAATTCTGAGTTGATCTGCAAGTTTAAGTTATATTCCAGTGTTGCTTCCAGATTAAAATCGAAGTATACACCTAATTGAAGTTCTATGACATCAAGACCTGTTATGGTAAAGTGTATGCTGCCGATTTGTAGGGTGCTGGCAGCTGGACTTTCTCCTGCTTCTTTTGCAATGGCTTTGAAAGTATCTAAGTTATCACCCAAATCTTTGGATTTCATTGCTTGCAATACTTGCTCTGAGAAACTGTTGGTGGTGCGATTTGAAGGAGTGCAATCCAAACATTCTTTATAGCCTGCAGAGCTTGCCAATAAATTACCAAGAGGAAGGTCTGAAATTTCTACCTTGGTTGATTTTAGCTTTTGAACATGCTGGCAAGATGGGGTGTGGATTGTTTTTGTTTCATTACTAATAACCAAGCTGTCTGACAGCATACAAGAAACCGGCTGGCAAGTTTTACATTCTTTTTCTATTGCAATGCTTTTATCAGCGATTTTCTCAAAGAAGTTTTCTGAAGAAAGCTTTTCTATATAAGCGGAATCTTTTATGGATGCGATGTGTTTGCAGGTAGCGTAATGATAGGTGCCGGTTTTGTTGTTTAAAACGTACGGCTTTGAAGAAAGGGACCAATCCATCTGCATTTTTACGCCCATGGTAAACCCGATGGAGATTTGTTGCTTAGAACCAATCTGCGCTTTGACTATTTTTTCTCCATCACCAGTATTGACGGTTTGGTCGTCCAAAGATAAAACAATCTGCAACGAATCCAGAGAGATGGTAGCTTTAAAATAAAAGTTTATTTCTCCTAATTGTTCGCTGTCAGGAGCTTCGGTTAATGTGATGGGGATTGGAATTTCACCGTTAATAACTATTTTTCCGCTAATGGTACCGTCGTTATTTATTTTTGGAAATTGACTTTCGGTTTGGCTTACCTTGATGCAGTTGAAAAAGTCTTGAATTGAGGCTAAAGGTGTAACGTAGCCTCTGGAAGAAAGATATGTAACGGATGTGTCTTGTACAGCGCACACAAGCTTTGCAAAGTCATCGCTTTGATAGAGTATTTGTGTGGCTTGCTTGGATAACTGCTCTTCAGAAACAAATTCAATGCTATCTCGTAAAATAGCGTCTGAAGAATAAATGTTTAAGGAGCTAAATAATTCGGTTAATTCTGGGGCAGACAACTCCACACGATAACATTCTGTTTTTGCATCGTATTTGATAAATGTGATTTTGCCGAATATATCAGGCTTCCCCTTTTGTTCAATTACGTCCTCCATATTGGTTGCATCACCTACACAGATGATGTCGCCCACACTTAGATTGGTTGCCTTTTGCAAGCTAAGCCAATATGAGCCGGAATCTTTGGAATACTCTAATGTATAGGGATAATAACCGTTTTTATTGTTTTCAAGGGATTGCAGAAATTTTACATTTTTGGAAAGAGTAAATTCTTTTGACTCTTCGCGGTAAATTTGGAAAGTCATATCCCTAACGGTCATATCACCGAAGAAAACTTCGCCGCTTCGAGAGGCTATATAAATGCTACCTGAAGTATAAGGCGTAGAGGGGGATACGGTCCAATAACCATCATACTCTTTGTTCAAGATATAACTCAAATTGTCTTGTTGGCTTGTATTGTGATAATAGGAATCAGTGATGTACAGATGTTGTCGGATATATGCTTCATCCTTTTCACAATATATTTTGAAGGAGTAATTTTTGTCGCAGTCGCTAATGTAGCGAGAATTATGTAAATCTAATTCGTGCTGTGCGTCCAAATCAAAGGAATCGTTGCAAAGTGTGCATGTGTACGTGTTTACATGAGTGTTCTCTTCTGATACCGATATCAAATAATTGTGTTCCAAAGGAGGCGGCGCTTCCGTTTGCGAAGCTTGGCACAAAGAACATGATCTGTATTTTTCACCGGCTTCAGTACAGGTGGCGTTCTTATCAGTTTGCCAAGAGTCCCAATTATGATCAGTAGCAAGGGTAACTTCCAACTGTTCATCACCGCAATCGCAACAGTAAGAGATAATACCATCTTCGGTGCAACTTTGTTGGCGGATAATTTTTGCATAGGAAAAATTATGTTCATGCTGCTCATGTTGCTCGCGTGTATCGTTCTTTCTAAAAAAGAGCGAGACAAAAATTGCAAAAGCCGATGTCAATAAGAGAAGAATTAATACGATACTGACGCATATAATGATTTTCTTTTTTGAACGCATACTAAAAACCTTCCTTTTGTTGTTGATTTGTTTTGTGAAAATCAGATAGCTTTGATATTAACTAATACGTTTGAATTAAAAAACAAATTAAGGATTCTGAAATTTATAATATTATATCATAAGATGTAAAAAAATACAATAGACTAAAGCTTTGATAAAATTTGCAAGCCAAGGCACAAAAGTCCCCCAAAAAAACTAAGCATAGTTTCAGAAGCCGTACAAGACAAGGCGTGGGTGTTTGAAAGCGAGGGAGTTTACAAGACGGTAAATGACTGAACTAAAATAAAAAAACGCACAAACAAAAGGCTTTGATAAAATTTGCAAGCCAAGGCGCACAGAAGTAAAGGCGAAGGCGCTTACAAAAACGTAAGTAACTGAACGATATAGTATGTGAAAGAATTTAATAAAATTTGCAAGCCAAGGCGCGAAAGTCCCCAAAAAAACTAAGCATAGTTTCAGAAGCCGTACAAGACAAGGCGCGGGTGTTTGAAAGTGAGGGAGTTTACAAGACGGTAAATGACTGAACTAAAATCAAAAATAAAAAAACGCACAAACAAAAGGCTTTGATAAAATTTGCAAGCCAAGGCGCAAATTGTTAATC
>JAZOMK010000452.1:0-7000 GCA_045653985.1 Clostridia bacterium
CGGGCGATTCACCTAAAACCTATAAAGAAAAATATCTTTTAACTACAAAGAGAACGGAGGCTCAATAATGCTGCCTGAAAACGTAACATTTATATTAAATGAACTTAATAAAAACGGCTTTTTGGCATATGCCGTAGGCGGCTGTGTCCGCGACAGACTTTTAAATATTGAACCTGATGATTGGGATATTACAACTTCTGCATTGCCTGAACAAATACAAGCCGTTTTTTCTGATTATAAGCTTAATCTAAAAGGTTTAAAACATGGTACTGTCGGTATTATAAGAAAAGGCGCAATGATTGAGGTTACAACTTTCAGGATAGATGGCGGGTACACCGATTCCCGCAGACCTGATTCCGTAACCTTTACACCGTCTTTAAAGGAAGACCTTGCCCGCCGCGATTTTACGGTAAACGCAATGGCAATGGATATAAACGAAAACATCATTGATGAATTTTTTGGCAAAAAAGACCTTGAAAATAAAATTATCCGTACTGTTGGTGATGCCCAGATGCGCTTTTCAGAGGATGCTTTAAGAATTATGCGTGGCTTACGTTTTGCATCAAAGGATGGTTTTTCTTTAGAAAAGGACACGCTTTTCTGGTGCAATAAGCTTGCGCCAAACTTGAAAAATATTGCATATGAGCGCATTTATACCGAGCTTAGGAAAATGCTTTCCTATAAAAATGCGTCCAACATAATGGCAGAAAGTCTGCCCGTTTTCAAAGCAATTTTTCCAACGTTAAAAGACGATAATTGGTTTACTTTGTGCCAAAAAATCAAAAAGACGGATCTTTGGGAAGTCCGCCTTGCGATAATTTTATTAAATTGCACCTGCGAAGAAGAATTGTTGCGCTTAAAAACGGAAACAAAAATCAAGCAAAAGATTTTGTTTGTAAAAAATGCACCGCAGATTAAAAACGATAAAGTATTTCTGCAAAAGCTTATGTGTCAAGAAGGTAAAGAGAAAGTGCTTTTCCTTTGCCAATATTTAGCTGCTGTTACAGGTGTTGATTTTATAGAAAACGTAAATAATGCTATGGATGGCATAACAAGCATCAAGGAACTTGATATAAACGGCAATGACCTTAAAGAAGCAGGTTTTAAAAGCTATAAAATAAAAGAAGCTTTAAACTATGCACTTTCAAGTGTTATTGAAGAAAAAGTAAAAAACGAAAAGAACGAATTATTGCGATATTTAAAAAAGTGAGGTATTATTACCTCACTTTTTAAGCTTTTTTAAACCTCTTGCCGTAAGCAAAATTAAGTATGACGCAGTCATAAATGACAAAATGTAAATTATTGTGCAGAAGGGGAAAGGTACGTGCTCCTGAACGGTGGAATATACAAGCAATGATGGCTCTTCGTGGGGGCTTATATAGAACATATTAAATGTTTCTTCAAGTCCTGAATAATGAGCAATTTCATTCATAATCATTGCCATTGCAACGCACGTTGCAAAAACTAAAGTACCTTTAAACAAGGTTGAATTATTGGTTTTTACATAACCTGAACCTAAAAGGAATATGGCAAAGGTCAGCATTGCGCCATGGTGAATCATTGTTTGTATGTTTATACCGATGGTTCCGATAAAAACGTCGCCCGGATAGAACATTACGCACAATCCTGCGAACATTGAAAAGGTTGCAAGGTATGAACATAACGCATTATGTATTTTGTCATTCTTAATTAACCCTGCAAGAAGTGCAATATACATTGGTGTTGAACAGAACTGGAAGGGGAAAGCGTACCATTGATAATCTGCAGTAACGGTTGTACCATCGTAGGAGAAAGTATAGTTAAATTGCTTATAAACTTCAAGCAGTATCATAATAATGCCTGAAACTAAAAGAATTTTTCTTACTGTAGTTTTATCGGGATTCTTAAATACCTTTATAAGAACAATACCTGTAATAATTGAAAGTGCAAAAAACAAAAGATGAAACCAGCCGTAAAGAGCAGGTGTTTCCATTTGTGTGTCAAGGATTTCAACAATTTTTCCGAATAATTGCATAAAAAATACCTCGTTTTAATATTTTTCTTTAGTTATTTTAGTCTTCTGCTATTTCAAGGTCGCCTGTGCTTCCGGCTAAAATAAGTGCTGAAACGATTTCGTCCATTTCACCCTGAAGGAAAGCTTCAAGCTTATAAAGTGTTACGCCAACGCGGTGGTCGGTAACGCGGCCCTGCGGGAAGTTGTAAGTGCGGATTCTTTCACTTCTGTCGCCTGAACCTACCTGATTTTTACGCATACCGCTGTACTCTTTGTCAGCGATGCTTTTATAATAATCGTAAACACGGCTTTTTAAAACCTTCATTGCCTTCTCGCGGTTCTTTATCTGTGAACGCTCGTCCTGGCAGTCAACTTCAATACCGGTAGGCAAGTGAACCATTCTTACGGCAGATTCGGTTTTATTAACGTGCTGACCGCCTGCACCTGAAGAACGGTGGGTTTCAATTAAAAGATCTTCTTGATTGATTGTAATATCAATATCGTCAGCCTCAGGAAGTACCGCAACTGTTGCGGCAGAGGTATGGATTCTTCCGCCTGATTCAGTAACGGGTACGCGCTGTACGCGGTGCGCACCGCTTTCGTACTTCATATGGCGGAAAACTTCTTTACCTGAAACAAGGCAAACGGCTTCTTTAATACCGCCGATTTCGGTTTCCGAAAGGCTTGTGATTTCAAAACTCCAGCCTTTCTTTTCGGCATATTTCATATACATTCTTAATAAGTCAGAACCAAAAAGTGCCGCTTCTTCACCGCCGGTGCCGGCGCGGATTTCAAGAACAACGTTCTTATCGTCATCAGGATCGCGTGGTGCAAGCAGTTCTGTCAATTCTTTCTCTAAAGCTTCTTCACGTGGCTTTATTTCTTCCAATTCGATTTCGGCAAGCTCTTTCATTTCAGCGTCGCCCATTTCGATAAGCTCATTTGCACCTTCTATGCCCTTTAAAACGGCAGAATATTCTTCGTATTTTTCCATAACTTCAGCAAGGCGTGAATGTTCTTTTGCAAGTTCTTGCCATAAGTCGCGGTTGTTTATAACGTCAGGCTCAGATAATTTCTGATTCAATTCCTGAAAGCGTATGGACATTTCTTCAAGTTTTTCTAACATAACAAATCCTCAATAATTAAAAGTATAAACTATACGGTCAAGGCCCGAAAAATCTTTTAAAAGGAAAGTTTCGGTAAAACCGTTTTTTGCTAAAAGTGTTCTTACTGCATCCCCTTGGTCGAAGCCTATTTCAAACATCAAAAGACCATTTTTGTTAATATGGCTTTTTGCTTCTGCGATTATATCACGGTAAAAATCAAGACCGTCAGCGCCGCCATCAAGGGCGTTTTCAGGCTCAAAGGAAAGCTCTTTTTCTAATTTTTCAATATCTTTCGTAGGGATGTATGGCGGGTTTGAAAGTATAACGTCAAATTTTTCGTCAATATTTTCAAATAAATCGCTTTTAATAAAGGAAACGTCAGCATCGTTGCTCTTGGCGTTTTCCGTTGCAAGGGATAAAGCCTTTTCGCTGATGTCCGATGCCGTAACAATTACTTCAGGCGCATTTTTTTTGATTGTTATTGCTATTGCACCTGAACCCGTACCAATATCAAGCAAGGTTTTATATTTGTTTTGGTTGATAAATTCAAGTGCCTTTTCAACTAAAATTGCCGTTTCGTCGCGGGGGATAAGGGCACGTGAATCTGTTTTTAATTCAATGTTATAAAATGGTACAAACCCAAAAATGTGTTGCAGAGGTTCTCTTGTTTTTCTGCGTGCTAATATTTTATCAAGTAATTCCTCTTGCTTTTCAGTTAAAACTTTATCAGAATCAAAATGAAGCTGATTTCTGGTTAAACCTGATACCGCACAGACAATCCATGATGCGTCAACATCGCGGTCGGGCACGTTTTTAAGTTCTTCCTTAGCCTTTAATAAGGCATCTTTAACCGTCATTGTGCCGCTTCCTCAGTAGGTTCTTCCGTAACAGGTTCTTCTTTGGGTTCTTCCATAAGACCGTCCATATACAAAACGTTTTTAAAGCTTGTTAATGAAACCTCAAGCATACTGTCATCAGGCTCTCGTGTTGAAAGCTTTTGTAATAACATACCGGGCTTTCTTAAAACCTTGAAAACAACGTTATCGCTTTTTGCAAGAAGCTTTAAAATTTCATAGCTTGTGCCTGCAACAATAGGTAAAAGTAAAAGCTTAACTGCAATGCGGATAAATGATGCGCCCCATGTGGCTTGTGAAAGACCAAAAAGATTATCGGCAACAGATGCAACTAAAATGCCTACAATCATAATAATAAACATGAAGGAAGTTCCGCAACGAGGATGCTGGGTTGAATATTTCTTTGCGTTTTCAACCGTCAATTCGTCGCCATGCTCATAGCAGGAAATAACTTTATGCTCAGCACCATGATACATAAAAATGCGCTTAATATCTTTCATAAAGCCGATAGCAAGCAAATAACCAAAGAAAATAAGTATCTTTACGCAGCCTTCAACAACGTTTAAAGAAATTTTTTGCCCTACTGTAGCAGTTTCTTTTGTAATATCAAAGATTTTGCATACAACCGTTGTTACGGCAGAGGGTAAAACCATAAACAGAAAAATTGAAAGACCAAGCCCAAGGATAACGCCTAAAACGATTGCAACGGTTTCAAGTTTAAGCTTAAATGTTTTTGCAAGCCATTTTTCAAATTTTGAAGGTTCTTCGCCCTCCAATAAATCTTCACCGTACATTTCTGCTGACTGGCTTGTTAATTTCATGCCCATAACAAGGGATTCAACAAAAGCAACAACACCGCGCACGATTGGAATTTTAGCAACAACCTTGCGCCATTTTTTTTGCTCTAACTTCTTTTTTTCTATAACAATGGTGCCATCGGAACGACGTACAGACATAACCAACGAGGAGGCTGATTTCATCATAACGCCCTCCATAACTGCCTGACCACCTATTGAAACGTATTTCATAACAAAACACCCCATTTTAATATTATTACTATTATATAATAAAAACACATAAATTGCAAGTGAAGAAAGAATAAAAAATTTTAACTTGCCAATATTACTTTTAAAGGATATAATATTAAAAAATAAACTTCGGAGGTTTTTAAAATGGAAGATATATTATATTTTCAGGATGATGCAGGCAACGAGATTGGCCTTATCATGGTAGGTAACTTTGAATTTGATGGCAAAAACTATGCTATTTTCCAGCAGCCACAGGATGATGAGGGTGGCATTTACGTTATGCGCATGGATTCAGAAGGCGAAGAGCTTTCATTCCATATGCCTGATGATGACGAAATGGAAAAGTTAATGCCTTTCCTTATGGAAATGCTTGAGCATCAGGAAGGCGGTTGCGGTGGCGATTGCTGTTCATGCCACGGCTGCCATGGTCATGAAGAAAATTTTGACGAGGAAGACGATGAACCCGAATTCCCCGGAAACTGATTTTAAATTAAGAAAAAGGGCAAACATTTGTTGTGTTTGCCCTTTTTTAGTGAAAAACAGACGGCAACATAATATTGCCGTCTGTTTTTATATGCTTAATATTTCATTATGCTTTGTTGATTGAACCGAAAAGCTCCATCTTTTCTTTAACTGTTGCCTTAATTGCTTCAAAGCCGGGTGCAAGAAGTTTTCTGGGGTCAAAGCCCTTGCCTTCAAGGTCTTTGCCTGCTCCAATATACTTTCTTGTTGCTTCCTGGAATGCAAGCTGACATTCTGTATTAACGTTAATTTTTGAAACGCCAAGTGAGATTGCCTTCTGAATCATCTCAGCAGGAATGCCTGTGCCGCCGTGAAGAACGAGGGGCATATCGCCTGTTAATGCCTGGATAGCATCTAATGTATCAAAGCTTAAACCTGCCCAGTTTGCAGGATATTTGCCGTGGATGTTACCAATACCTGCTGCAAGCATTGTTACGCCTAAATCAGCAATCATTTTACATTCGTTGGGGTCAGCAACTTCACCGCCGCCTACAACGCCGTCTTCTTCACCACCGATAGCACCAACTTCAGCCTCAACTGAAATGCCTTTTGCTTCAGCGTCTTTAATAATCTGCTTTGTTTTTTCAATGTTTTCTTCAATATCGTAGTGTGAACCGTCGAACATTACTGAAGAGAAACCTGCTTCCATTGCCTTGTAAGCACCTTCAAAACTACCATGGTCAAGATGAAGTGCAACGGGAACGGTGATGTTAAGAGTTTCAATCATGCCCTTAACCATACCAACGATGGTATTGTAACCGCACATATACTTACCTGCGCCCTCAGAAACACCTAAAATAACGGGTGAATTGTTTTCTTGTGCGGTAAGAAGGATAGCCTTTGTCCATTCAAGGTTGTTGATGTTGAACTGGCCAACAGCGTATTTGCCTGCTTTAGCCTTGTTTAACATTTCTTTTGCAGAAACTAACATAATATTTTTACCTCCGAAGATTTATTTTCTATATATATTATAAGATAAAATCCTTTAAATTGCAACTGATTTTAAAAAAATAACTAAAAAAATGAAGGATGTTTTTCCACTCTTCATAACAGAGGACAAGAGAACCGTCCCCTTGTCCCTTTCCGTTTTGTTCTCTAATATTGTTCCTACATTGTATTATTGAATACAGTTAAAATATTGCATAATAATATGGAAAAATCAAGAAAACTCATTGCAAAATAACATTATATATGTTATTATATTGTTAGTGATAGGGGTGGCACCCATAACAAAAAACAGTATCACACATTTACAATAAGGGGATGATACCCATCGAAAAAAACATTGTTGTTGTAGATGAACAAGGAAATGAATATGAGGCGACCTACCGAAAAAGGGCAAAAGGTCTTGTTAGGAATGGCAGGGCACGCTTCATAGATGAAAACACTATATGCCTTGCGTGTCCGCCAAATATTGAATTGGAGGACAAAATAATGTCAGAAAATAAAAATGTTATTGTTGAAGCAACTGCTAAAACCCCTATTGAAGAACCCCAA
>JAZOMK010000453.1:0-2779 GCA_045653985.1 Clostridia bacterium
CGCATATCCATTATAACAGATATTTTAAATTCTGCACTATATCTTTTTTGTTTTTGTCCCTTTTTTGCCATAAAAAATATGCACCTCCAAAAGTGTCTAACTTTTGGGGTGCATATCATATTGATATGCACGTGGTTTTTAGTATTTTATCCAAGTAAAAAACCGATAACTGCAGTTTTAACCTTTTTGAAATTCATATCAGACACCTTGTTAATGACCAAGTGCTGCTTGCTTAACGGGGGAGTTTCTTGCACCAAGGTCGGGGAAACGCTTTTCAAGAATAGCTTTTGAAAGGTTGATATCTTCAATGGCTTCTAAAGCGCTACCTGCGCCAACTGTAACCATGTCGCAATCGCGAATTGCGTTCCAAGCAAAAGTAAAGCCAACAAAAGGTGTGCATCTGCCTGCCGCCATAGGCTTAATTGTCATAACAGGCTTTTTTGCGTTGTTTATAATACGTGCAATACTTTCAACCTCAACCTGCATTAAAAATCCCATACAGTTGAAAATCTGAATATAAGTTTCAACGTCATAACCATTCTGGTCGGCATATAACACAACGTTAGGGTCGTGTGCGCCAAGACCGGGGACGTTGCCGGCATCACGAATCATCGAAAGATAGTCTGATACTCTCGGTATTTCTCTCTTGTGCTTATCCATAAGCGCTTCAACGCAAGCGTGGAAAAGTAAGGTAATAGGCGAGCCGATATCGTGGCTCTTTTTAATAAGTTTCTCTGCTTCGCGTCTGCCTTCAGGAGAATCTTCAACGTTAATGTTTGGGGTATCAACGATTATAATTTTTTTGCCTAATTTATCCTCTGCGTACTTAACGGCATCAACACCTAATGGTGTAACGCTGAAAGGACCCATAATAGTGTCAACACCTCTGTCAAGATATGCCTTGAATACGGGGAAGAAGTCTTCGGGCTTTTGATATTTTTCTTTTATGCCTGCATCTGCGGCAGGACCTGTGTGGCTGTATCCGAAAAGCCAGTTAATACCCATAATCATTCTTGAAAGGGAAAGTCCGCCTACGGTTGTTCTTGGGAAAAGATCTTCATTTTTTATTATTTCACTCATTGTAAATTCCTCCTTTTTTTAATATTCTACCACGCAATGAGATTATCTGCCATATATATAACTGACTTTTTTATTGACAAAAACGACTTCTTTTGTTATTCTTTAAACGAGGTGATTATGTGAATTTCAGTCATTGCAGCCGTGCGTCAAAACCCTTTTATGCGTGTAAAAATCACAGCCATAACGCATGGGAGATTATATATCAAACAATGGGTAAAACCCGTGCTGTTGCAGGGGATAAAGAGTTTGAAATGTCTGAGGGGGATGTCCTTGTAATTCCACCGGGGACAGTTCATAGAACGGAATCGGATACTTATATAACGGATATGTGGATTTCATTTGAAAAATATGAATTTCCGACATTTCCTTTTATGGTAAAAGATACCGACGGCAATATTCGCAAACTTTTTGAAATGTTGTTTGAAATTTATGATGAGCAATCAAAGGGCGTTGAAAGTTTTACTGAAAGATTAACCGAGCTTATCTGCCTTTACGTTAAAAAAGCCAATGTGGCTGAGGATGTGGCTGAAATTATAGGCATAGTTAAAGATAAATTAAAAGAAAATATTTCAAACAGTGATTTTGATGTAACGGCATATATACTTTCTTTAGGATATAATCAGGATTATTTTCGCAGACTGTTTAAAAAGTACACCTCAGTTTCTCCATCGGTATACCTTAATAATCTGCGTATGGAAAAAGCAAAGGAGCTTATTTTTATAAATCCCTTTTTTAGCATTTTGGAAATTTCTTCTCTTTGCGGCTTTAAGGATAGCCTTTATTTTTCATCATGCTTTAAGCAATATGCGGGGGTATCGCCATCCCAATACAAAAAAAGCATAACGCAGTAATTTCGGAAAAATTCCGATGAATTGTTTATTGACATTGTATTTTACATTTTATATAATATATATAAATTTGCTGGAGGCTGATTTTGTATGAAGTTACATAATTACAGCATTATGCCGCTTAACGTTGATTTTATTGATGAAATTTGTGAGGATATAAAGTTACAATACGAAAAGGGTATAACTGTTTGTCCGCTTTTTTCGATGACGCTTACACCGGAAGATAATCCACCCATTGATAAAGCAAAAATCTTCTGTGAAAAATATAAGCTTTTTAAGGAAAAACTTGATAAAATAAACGTGCCAAGCGGTATTCTTGTTCAGGCAACAATAGGGCATGGCTGGGTTTTAGGCAAAATGTTTCCTTTTCAACCTTACGTAAACTTCAATAATGGCGAAAGTGTACGAAGCGTTTGCCCCTATGATGAAGGCTTTAGAGAATATATTTATAATGCCTTTAAGACTATTGCGTCGTATAAACCACATACAATTATGGTTGATGATGATTTTAGGCTTATGTACCGTGATGGTCAAGGATGCGCGTGTCCGTTACATATGAAGCGCTTTAATGAACTTGCAAAAACCAATCTTTCAAGGGAAGAACTTTGGCAGATTGTAGCAGGTGATAATGATAAAACAGAAGAATATACAAAAATAATGGTTGAAACCCAGAAGGAATCATTATTAGAATGTGCAAAATATATGCGTAGGGGTATTGATGCAGTTGATGAAACTTTGCCTGCATCATTCTGTTGTGTTGGCTCAAATGCTGAATTTGCCTATGAAATTGCCGACATTTTAAAGGGCAAAGGCAATCAGAGCATTGTAAGAATAAATAACGGCAACTATAC
>JAZOMK010000454.1:0-1969 GCA_045653985.1 Clostridia bacterium
CAAATTGGCAATTTTAATATATGCGCATGCGTGCAGATATATGACGATTGCACTTTTATTGAAGAAATCAGGCAACGATTATACAAATTTGGTATCAACACAATTATTATATATAAAGCACAAAATCAACATTTAAAATTATAACTCGTTACAAATTTACAAGTTTTTTGCAACAAATATATATGACTATGTTATTTCGAAATGATATAATCAAACCAACCTGATAAATGAAAGGAATTAAAATTATGAAAGAAAAATTACGCATAGGCATTTTAGGTTGCGGTGAATTTTCAATTAACTTTACGGCACTTTTTAAAGCACATCCCTTTGTTGAAAAAGTAGTGTGCGCTGATACTGAAGCAGATAAGGCAGAAGAATTTGGCAAAAGATTTGATATCCCCTATTATCATTCATTGGACGAGCTTTTGGAAACTGACGTCAATGCAATCGCCATTTTCACACCTCGCCACACACATGGACCGTTGGTTATTCAATGCTTGAAAGCAGGCAGACACGTTTACAGCGCTGTTCCTATGGCATCAGAAATAACCCATTGTCAGGAAATTGTAAAACTCGTTGAAGAAACTCATTTAACTTATATGATGGGCGAAACCTGTGTTTACTATCCTTGCTCAATGTTCTGCAAAGAAAAGCATTCAAACAACGAATTCGGCAAGTTCGTTTATGCTGAGGCGCAGTATCACCATGATATTTCCCACTTCTCTGCACACCATAAAAGCGATATTCAGGCTCTCGGTGTTCCGCCGTTCTATTATCCCACCCACTCTTTGGGCATGGTCTTAAATGCAACCGATTCATACGTTACAAAAGTAACCGCTATGGGTTATGAGGATACTGAGGATGATCCTTATTTCAAAAAGGGCATCAACCTTTGGGATAACGTATATTCCAACGCATTTTCCCTTATGCGCCTTGCAAACGGAGGTGTCATCCGTATTAACGAGTGCCGTCGTATAGGTTGCAAAGCCCCCAGTTCCTTTATTTCATCCTTCTACGGAACAAAGGGCGGATATCAGTTTTCTAACGCACAGCATATCTTTACACAGCAGGCAGTAAAGGGCGTTGACCTTGTCGACGTCAGCGATTACCTTAACCCCGAAGCAATGACACAAAATAAAAACGCGGAAGATTTTAAAAAGCGTGTTGCAAACCACGAATGGCAATGGGACAGTTATGCACCTATTCAGGATAAAAACCGTCTCCCCAAAACTTATGAAGGGCTTGAAAACGGACATATGGCAAGCCACAAATTTTTAATTGATGATTTCTGTACCGCCGCCTATAACGGCACTATCCCCACCGTAAATGCTTGGGTTGCCGCCAGATATACTATCCCCGGCATCGTTGCTTACGAATCATTAAAGCAAGATGGCGTTCCTATGGACGTTCCCGATTGCGGAAATCCCCCAAAAAATTGGTAATAAAACTTTTAAAACAGAGGTTCTTTTTTGAACTTCTGTTTTCTTTTTTCAACTTTTTTTCAACTCCGCCACCATTCGCCAAACTTTTCATAAAAAAGGTATTGACAAAATCCCTTTCATCGCATATAATAATAGCGTAATCAGTTGATTACCCTATATCGCGGGGTGGAGCAGTTGGTAGCTCGTCGGGCTCATAACCCGAAGGTCGCGTGGTTCAAGTCCCGTCCCCGCAACCAGTCAAAAAGCCTTAAAACCCAGTATTTATCGGTGTTTTGAGGCTTTTTATTTATCCTTGTAAAAAATCACTTTGGGGGTAATTTGGGCTAATTTCACCCACTTTTTTGCAATTAGGTGGCTCAGAGGTGGCTCAAAAAAATCATTGAAAACACAATTAAAAAACATTTTTTTAAGTTGGCACGCAATTTGCTAGAGAAAATTTTAAGGGCATCATTTGATGCCCTTTTTTATTTTGTCTAATTAGGACATTCCACAAAAATGAAAACGTCCGCTATGTTAAAAATATTTGT
>JAZOMK010000455.1:0-3723 GCA_045653985.1 Clostridia bacterium
GTTTTATCGCATTCCGAGGTAGTACTGTGAATTTTATCGCACTTTGTGGTAATGTACTAAATCCTTTCATCACAAAAGCACCCCTGATTTTTTTTCAGAGGTGCTTTTTTTTATATATTCTTTTTTCTAAACTCGGTAGGGGAGATGCCCTTTTCCTTTTTGAAAATTCTTGCAAAGTAGTTAGGGTCGGTAAAACCGCTTAATGATGCAATTTCCGTTATATTGAAATCAGTTGTCAATAATAGTGATGATGCCTTGTTCAAGCGGATTGACAACAGATATTTATTGGCTGAAACACCAAACACTTCTTTAAAACAATGGCAGAAATGGGAATAGTTGTAGTGGGACATTTTAACCAGCGCATCAGTTGTAATTTCTGAGGCGTAGTTTTGGTGCATATAACTTGCAATGGTGTTCATTTTTTCAAGTTGTTCTTTGTTGTTTTTCTGGAGGTTAAATGATTTATCAACGTAATTTTCGCAAAGGTGGCTTGCAAACCTATACATATAACTGCGCACCAGAAAAATTGAGGTATCATCGGTCTTTTCGTAAAGTTCAACGATTTTTTTTATTAAATCTGTTACGGTATCATCGTGGATGATATTATTAAAAATAAAATATTTGTTATCAAAAAAAGATGGATGCAGTTTAAATTTAAAGCACTCGTAGTTAGGGCCGGGAATGCCCTCGTGAAGCTCGTTGGAGTTTACGATAATGCAGTCGTTATCCTCAAAGGAAATAAGCTTACTGCCGCAACGTATCTGCGCCTTGCCCCGAAGCATAAAATGCACTTCTAAATGCTCGTGCCAATGAAGTGGAAAATAGCTGTTTGTGCCTATTGCAATAAAGCGGATGCCTGAGTCTGTATGCTGGGAATGTTCGTATAATTCAATACTGTTCATTTAATCACCACATTTTTATGCTATAAAAACACATTGTTTTCATAGCATATATTATATGAGAATTGTATAATAAAATCAAGGTTTTGTCAATAAAACCCGTGCTGTAAAGAAAAAATGATAAGTTTTACAGCAATAAATAATAAATAAAATAGTGCTATTTTAGGAGGATTGTTATGAAGGTTGGTATAGCATTTTCGTTTAGAGTTGCAGATACACCATATAACTGCATTAAAACGTTGGCAGGTCGTGGCTTTGATAATGGTCAGTTATGCGTTTGGGATATGGACGATTATAACGATGACGTTGTAGCTGAACTTAAACGTGCCTGCAAAGATTTTAATTTTACAATTACCGCTGTATGGTGCGGTTGGAGTGGGTATAAGGAATGGTCATACCCCGAAATGTATAATACGTTAGGTCTTGTACCTGCCGATACTCGCAGAAGACGTACTGACGATTTATTAAAAGGTGCTGACTTTGCGTATAAATTGGGCGTTACTGATATTATTACCCATATCGGTTACTTACCCGATAACCCCTATCATCCCGATAATATCGGTGTTGTTAAGGCATTAAAAGAAATTTGCGAAGTTTTAAAAGCACGCGGACAGTACTTCCTTTTTGAAACGGGTGAGGAATTACCCTTATCCCTTGCACATCTTATTTATAAAGTTGGTACGGGCAATTTAGGTATAAATTTTGACCCCGCAAACCTTATTTTAAATGGCAGATGTTTTTGCCCTGCATCAGCATTAAAGTTCTTTGCGCCTTTAATTCGCGGTATGCACGGAAAGGATGCGTTGATGCCCGTTATAGGTGAGTTTAAGAAAATCGAGGTTCTTCCCGGCGAAGGCGATTCCGATTTCCCCACCTTAGTTAAAATTTTAAAGGAAATTGGCTACGAAGGCAGTATTTCCATTGAAAATGAGAAGTTCGATGATCCTAACTACGAAGAAAACATCCAAAAAACAAAGAAATATCTTGAAGATTTAATTAAAGGAGCATAAAAAATGAAACAGATAAGAGCAATGATGATAGGCGCACATCCTGATGATTGCGACTTCCGCTGTGGAGGTCTTGCATTAAAGTATGCCCGCGCAGGCCACAAAGTTAAATTCTTGGCAATGTGTAACGGTGAAGGCGGACATCAGACAATGAAGCCTGAAGAAATCAGGGACAGACGATACAAGGAAACACGTGCCGTTGCTGAATTAGCCGGCATTGAGTATGATGTGTGGCTGGATATGCCCGATTGTAACTTGTTTGCCGACCTTGAAACAAGAAAAAGGCTTGTTAGGGAAATCAGAAAATTTAACCCCGATATTATTTTCTGCTCACGTCCCAATGACTACCATGCCGACCACAGAAACGCATCAATTTTAGTTCAGGATGCTTCATATCTTTTAATAGTACCCAACTATTGCCCTGAAGTTCCTGCAATGACAAAGGCTCCCGCGGTTTTATATTTCTATGACCATTTTCAGAATCCGCCCTTTAAGGCTGATGTTGCAGTTAGTATTGATGATGTTATTGAAGATAAATTCAGAATTCTTGCTTGTCATGAATCACAGATGTTTGAGTGGCTTCCCTTTACAAAAGGCACTTTGGATAGTGTGCCCAAAGATCCAAAACAGCGCCTTGAGTGGCTTCACGAACCTCGTGTACCAAGAGACGGCACACCTATTGATTTAGAAACGTTAAATAAAAACTTAATCGGTTCACAAAGCGAGTACAGAGAGGCAAAACCTGCCGTTATGCACCGCGATACACTTATAAATCGCTATGGTGAAGATGGCAAAAAAGTGTTGTTTGCAGAAGTTTTCGGCATAAGCGAATATGGTGCACCCTATAGTGATGAGTTAATTCCATTTTAAGTAAGGAGAAATAATATGTTTAAAGTTGGTTTAGTTGGTAACGGTTCCATTGCAAATTGTCATTTATCGGCATACGAGCGTCTTTTTAAAGATGGTAAAGTTGAGGTTGTTGCTTTCTGCGATATAAATCCTGAAAGACTTAAAAAGGAACGTTTATATTGCTTTACAAAGGCAAGGACTTATGATAATATAGACTTGATGCTTGAAAATGAAAAAGGCAAACTTGATTATATTGATGTTTGCACACCTACTTATCTTCATTCCGAGCATGCAATCAAGGCAATGAAGGCAGGCTTTAACTGCCTTAGCGAAAAGCCTATGGCAAGAACAATCGAGCAGGCAGAAGAAATGATTGAAGTTTCAAAAGAAACAGGCAAAACACTTATGATTGCCCATTGCTGTCGCTTCCATCCTGCCGCATATGAGGTTAAAAGAATCCTTGAAAGCGGTGAACTTGGTAAGTTGTTAAATGCTGAGTTTAAGCGTGAAGGTGGCTCGGATGATGGTAGTGATTGGTTCCGCGAATATGAGCTTTCAGGCGGTGTAACACTTGATTACCACATTCACGATGTTGACCTTGTACGTTGGTTGCTTGGTATGCCAAAGGCTGTTTCGGCATCAGGTGTAAACCTTTTCAGCCGCGGTGGCGGTTATGATGTTGTAAACGCAAACTTTATCTACGATAATATGTTTGTTAATTTAAGCGCAAACTGGGCACTTCGTAAAAATCGCTTTAACGTTAGAATGATGCGCTTTAACTTTGAAAAAGGCTACGTTTATACTGAACGTGGCGGTGAGCGCAACACAGCGGTAACGGTTTTAAAGGACGGCACCGAATTTGATTTTACGGATAAACTTCCTCTTGATGGATATTTTGAAGAAATCAAATATTTTATTGAGTGCCTTGAAAGTGGTAAAAAGCCTGAGTTTAACCCGCCCGAACAATC
>JAZOMK010000456.1:0-3355 GCA_045653985.1 Clostridia bacterium
CTTAGGCGGTGTTAAGCGTATTGCTAACGTTGCAGAAAAAATCGTACCCTTTATGGTAGTTCTTTTCGTTACAGGTAGCCTTGTTATTATTGGTGTAAACTATACAGCTATCATCCCTGCATTTAAAGCAATCTTCGTAAACGCATTCTCTCCCGAAGCCTTCGTTGGTGGTGGTATCGGTGGTGTTATCGTTGCAATGACACAAGGCTTCAAGCGCGGTGTTTTCTCAAACGAAGCAGGTCTTGGTTCATCAGTTATGGTACACTCAAACTCAAGCATCAAGGAGCCCGTTAAACAAGGTATGTGGGGTATCTTTGAGGTATTTGCAGATACTATGATTGTTTGCACAATGACAGCTTTGGTTGTACTTACCTCAGGTGTTCATGATTATACAACAGCCGCAGCAGAAGGCGCTGATGCTACACTTGTTGCCGATGCATTTAACAGCGTTTTCTCATACGGTGATATCGGAAGCAAGTTCGTTGCTATTGCTATGTTCTTATTTGCTTTCACTACAGTTCTTGGTTGGTCGCATTATGGTTCAAAAGCCTGGGAATATCTTTTCGGCGCAAAAACAACTTATATTTTCAGAATAATTCACGTTTGCACAATTATCTTTGGTGCTGTACTTACATCTTCACTTGCCTGGGATATTTCAGATACTTTCAACGGTCTTATGATGATACCCAACCTTATCGGTGTATTGGTACTTTGCCCCTTAGTAATTAAAATTACAAAGAACTATATCAAGCGTAAAGTTAAAGGCGAGAAAGTTGAACCTATCCTTTCATACGATGAAAACTTGCAGGCTGAAGCTGCAGCAAAGCTTGATGAAGAATAAAATTTAAGCGAGGAAAATTACTTCCTCGCTTTTTTTAATCTTTCGATTTATAATACAACATACAATGACAATAACCTTCAAAATCAGGGTCGGCTATTTGTTCACGAAACTCTTTGCAGATACATTTATTTTCTTCTGTTTTCTGCAATCTGCAAGGACAATAACCGCCCTTTTGTATTAGGCCTTCTTTGATATTTTTAACAATTTCTTTTTTCTCATTAAGTTTTACTGCCACAACGCACTCCCCCTTTTTTCTTATTGTAACACAATATTTTTTTTAATACAAGAAAAATATAAATTGGTTAATTTTTCTTGTTGCATTTTTTGCGCAAATGTTTTATAATATTTCTATCGGAAATATTATATTTCCTTTAGAAATATGAGGTGTATTTTTATGCGTTCAAAAAATCCTGAGCTTATGTCAAAAATCCAGCATTATGCAGAAGAATATTATATAAAAAACGGGATCTCGCCAACAAAACTGCAGATTGCCGATAAACTTAACATTGCTGCAGGTACGGTTACAAAATATCTTAAAGAAATGCACGAAAAAAGTTTAATAGAATATGATGGGCGTACAATAAAAACAGATATTACTAAAAAGCGCAATAACAATTATTCAAGTGCCGCTATTTTAGGTAGTGTTTCGTGCGGGCCTTTACAGTTTGAAGAGGAAAGCGCTGAAGGGTTCATTTCCCTACCGGAAGTTATTTTTGGTAAAGGCGAATTTTATATTCTGAAAGCTAACGGTGATTCTATGATAAGCGCAGGTATTGACGATGGCGATTGGGTTGTTATAAGGAAGCAGGACTATGCCAATAACGGTGATATTGTTGTGGCTTTAGTAAACGGAATGAATAATCTTAAATATTTTTTCAAAAAAGACAATTATGCTATTTTACGCTCAGCCAATGCCAAATACGAGGATATCTACACCGAAGAATTATCAATACAAGGCGTTGCAGTAAACGTAATAAAGAACATATGAAGCAATATATCTGTATTGATTTAAAATCATTTTACGCATCCGTTGAGTGTGTTGAACGTGGTCTTGACCCTGAAAAATGCGATCTTGTAGTTGCTGATCCTGAGCGCACCGATAAAACAATATGCCTTGCAATAAGTCCTGCAATGAAAGCAAAAGGTGTAAAAAATCGTTGCAGACTTTTTGAAATACCTAAAAATATGCAATATATAATTGCACCACCGAGAATGCAGAAATATATTGATTATTCTGCAGAAATTTATGGTATTTATTTAAAATATTTTTCAAGTGAAGATATACACGTTTACTCGATAGACGAGGTTTTTATAGACTCAACAAACTATCTTAAACTTTATAATTTAACTGCGCGCCAATTAGCAGAAAAAATACGCGGTGAAATTTATTCAAAATTCAAAATAAAAGCTACCTGCGGAATAGGCACTAACCTATATCTTGCCAAAATTGCGCTTGATATTTCAGCAAAAAAATCAAGTGATAATATAGGTGTTCTTAATGAAAAAAAGTTTTGCGAAACCTTATGGCACCACAGACCGCTTACTGACTTTTGGCGAATCGGACACGGATATGCTTCACGCCTTGAAAAAATAGGTATCTATACTATGTACGACATTGCCACCGCTGACGAAAACGTGCTTTATAAAATTTTTGGTATTGATGCTGAATTACTTATTGACCACGCTTGGGGAAAAGAACCAACAACAATTAAAGATATAAAACAATATCAGCCCAAAACGAATTGCACTTCGCAGGGGCAAGTATTGATGCGCGATTATACCTTTAACGAGGGGTTGATTATTTTAAAAGAAATGGCTGATACAACAAGCCTTGAACTTATAACTAAAAAATTAAACGTTTCATCTTTAACATTGCATATAGGATATGCAAAAAACACGCCTATTCCCTACGCACACGGCACAGTTGCCCTTGATAACTGCACAAATTCTGCTTCAGTTATTATTAAAAATCTTGTGTTTCTTTATAAAAAAATACTGTCGCCTGATTACCTTATCCGTCGCATTTACATTACTTGCAACAACGTAACACCTACAACCGATTCTGCACAACTTTCTTTTTTTAATAATTCCGAAAATACAAAAAGTGATACTGTACAAAACACCGTATTGAACATTAAAAATCGTTTTGGCAAAAACGCAATCGTAAGAGGTTTAAGTTTCCTTGATAGTGCAACGGGACGCGAACGTAACAGACAAATCGGAGGTCATAAAAGTGGTTAAAAATTTTCGTGCAAAAATGCCTATATCGCACAGGGCCAAGCAATTCGCCCCTTTTGCCGCATTGAAAGGATTTGAAGATGCTATAAAAGAAAAGGAAAGAATTATTGAACCTCAACGCGAATTTTCTGAAGAAATGCTTAACGAATTAAATTATACGTTTTTAAAATTAGAAAAAGGCAAAAAAATTACCATCACTTATTATTGCGATGGTAATTACCTTGATTATACGGGAACTATCAAAAAAATTGCTTTTTCTGAGTATATACTTTTTAT
>JAZOMK010000457.1:0-8531 GCA_045653985.1 Clostridia bacterium
GTTTCCTGCGGTGTGCCAAAGTATAATGTGGAAATTATGCCCGCACCGTTACGTTTAAAAGTAACGTTTTCTTCCGTTACATATTGGGATTATATGGTTAGCGGTATGGCTGAAGATACTTCAGGCATTATTGACGGTATGTTCCAGATAAGTCCAAACGAAAATAATAAGGATGTAACGTTGTATTTCAGCCTTAGAAAAAACGTGCAGTTTAAAGTAAATGAAAATGGTGATAAGCTTACCATCAATCTTAATGCTGATACAACGCAGGATGAATCATCAAAATGGTATCTTGTATCGGACCTTTATTATGAGTATCAGTTGGGAAGTATGCCTGAATGTGGCTTTACACCCATGCTTTGTAATGATTTAATCAGCGTAATTATGATAAGTGATGCTTACAATACAAAAGAAGATGCTGAAAATGCAATGTTAAATTTAGTTAGCACAACGCTTAAAGATATAAATGTGCGCGTTGTGGAATTAAAGGAGACGGAGCTTCCTGCTTATAATGACGAGGCTGATGCTGAGGCTTTATTAAGCGAATCTGTTTTAAGTATCAATGGTGCAAAAACAACGTTGCCGTTATTTTATGCTGATGCACGTTTCCTTTGTTGGATACCTGACGGAAGCGGTGCTTTGTTTGCAAAAAATGAAAATGGAATGGAAAGGCTTTATGTTGCCGATAAAAACGGTACTAAACATCAGCTTTCAGATAAGGATTTTGCAACTATAACCGAGGCTGTATATTCTAAAGATGGTACTAAAATAGCATTTACCGAGCAAGCCGAAGAAACAACCCTTGTTACTGTGCTTGACGTTAAAACGGGCGATATAACCGTTATAAATGACGAAAACAACCCTTGGGGCGAAATCATTATGGGCGTTCAGCTTAATAATGACGGCTCGAAGTTATTTTGTTTAAGCGGTAAAACCACTTACAGCATAAAAACTTATGATTTTACAACCAATACCGCTACAACTATAAAGGATAATATCCTTCTTGAAAGCGACCTGATATTTAACACAGATTATTTATATTATTGCGACGTTGTAAATGAGTATGAAGCTGTTGTACGCATCAACGTAAACGGCGGCGATGCTGAACTTATACATAAGGGCGCGCAGTTTACACTTTCACCTGATGGTAAGCGCCTTGCAGTAATTTCAGAAAATTACGTAACGGCTGTATGCGACCTTTGCATAGTTGATATTGAAACAAAGGACAGCAAAATTGTTCTTGATGATATCGTAACAAGCGAATTCTTCTTTACATCAGATAGTGAAAGTATCTTCTACGTTCTTGAAACCGGAGATCCTGAGTATTATTACCAGATTATTCGTTATGATATTGCTACAGCATCAACTTATACTTTAGCACAATGTATAAACAGCGTAGTAAGCCCATCAGATAAGCCTAATGAAGTGATTATCAGTGTTATAAATGAAAGCGAAAACGGCGTAACACCTGTTACGTATATTGCTGATTTTGATAAAATGGTTGTCGGTGAACCGGAAGAACCTCAGGAGTAATTATGAATTTTGATAAAAATTTCGGCTTCGGTGCGATGCGCTTGCCGATGAATGGCGAAGAAGTTGATTTACAGCATTTTTCCAAAATGGTTGATGCCTTTATGGAAAACGGATTCAATTACTTTGATACCGCCCATATGTACATAAAAGGCAAAAGCGAAACAGCCTTAAAGGAATGTCTTGTAAAAAGATATCCTCGTGAAAGTTTTGTTTTAACTGAAAAAATCTCAAATCCCTTTTTTGAAAAAGAAGAAGATCTTGATGATTATTTCAATCTTATGCTTGATGCCTGCGGCGTTGAATATTTTGATTTTTTGCTTCTTCATGCACAGCATCGCGGCAATTATGATAAGTATAAAAAATGCAATGCTTACGAAAAAGCAATGCAGTATAAAAAAGAGGGGAAGGTGCGCCACGTAGGCATATCTTTCCACGATTCACCTGAGTTCCTTGATAAAATTTTAACTGAAAACCCATGTATTGAAATTGTACAGCTTCAGTTTAACTACCTTGATGCCTATAATCCTTCAGTTGAAAGTATGGGGTGCTATGAGGTTGCAAGAAAGCACAATAAACCCATTATTGTTATGGAACCGGTAAAAGGCGGTACACTTGCTAATATTCCTGAAAAAGCGCAGGAAGTATTTAAAAGTTTAGGCAATATGTCGCCTGCCAGCTATGCTTTAAGGTATGCGGCAAGCTTTGAGGGCGTTGTTATGGTGATTTCAGGAATGAGCAATATTGAGCAGGTCCTTGATAACGTAAGTTTTATGAAGGACTTTAAGCCTTTAAACAGTGAAGAACTTGATGCTGTTTCAAAGGTAAAGGATATTATCAATGAGCAGGCAAAAATCCCTTGCACCGCGTGCCGTTATTGTGTTGACGGTTGCCCTAAAAATATTATGATACCTGATATTTTTGAAGCATATAATATGACTAAAAACGAAGAAAACGGCAAAGAAAAATATCTTAAAGCCGTTGAAAATCATGGCAGGGCAGAGGACTGTATAATGTGCGGTAAATGTGAAAATGCTTGTCCTCAATTTATTGATATCCGTAAATTTTTAAAAGAATCCGCAAGGATGTTTAAATAAAAAATGCACCTTAAATGATATGCACCCCAAAAGTTAGACACTTTTGGAGGTGCATATTTTTTATGGCAAAAAAGGGACAAAAACAAAAAAGATATAGTGCAGAATTTAAAATATCTGTTATAATGGATATGCGAGAACACCATTTAAGTTATCACGAAACTGCACGAAAAATGTGGAATACAACATCACGAACAGAAGAATACAGCTATATAAATACAATCAAACGGTGGGAACGCGCATATTTAGAAGAAGGGGCCGAAGGTCTAATGAAAGAAAGACGAGGCAAAGCTTGTGCTGCAAGTGGCACAAGAAAAGGCAGACCACCGAAACTTGATAGAAAAGTTGAAGAAGATTTAATTGCGGAGAATCAACGTTTAAGAATGGAGATTGAGTACTTAAAAAAACTGAGTGCCTTAGTTCTTGCGGAAGAGCGAGAGAACGGCAAAAAGCAGAAATAATCTCTGAATTAAGGCAAAGATATCCGCTTAAAGACTTATTAAAATTATCAGGCTTGGCTCGTAGTACGTTCTACTACTACCTGAAACATCAAAACACAGATAAATATGAAACAGAAAAGCAAGAAATTACCGAAATATTTGCAAAACATAAAGGCAGGTATGGTTATCGCAGAATTTTAGCAATTATGCGTGCAAAAGGATATACTTTAAATCACAAAACCGTGCAAAAACTAATGAAAAGCCTTAATTTAAAGGGAAAACAGCGCAAGAACGGAAAGTATCATTCGTACAAGGGTGAAGTGGGTAAGGTAGCCGACAACTATCTTAATCGCAAATTCAAAGCAGACAAGCCTTTTGAAAAACTTACTACTGACGTTACAGAATTTAAAATTGGTGATGAGAAGGTATATCTTTCGCCCGTTATGGATTTGTTTAACCGCGAGATAATTTCATATTCCATTTCAACAAGTCCTAATTTGTGGCAAATACGAGAAATGCTTGCAGGTTTGTTTGAGAAACTTCCTGCCGATGCAACACCTTTGTTCCATTCAGACCAAGGCTGGCAGTACCAGCATGCCGAATACCAGCGATTATTAGCAGAGCATAACATAAAGCAAAGTATGTCCCGAAAGGGCAACTGCATGGATAACGGTGCTATGGAAAATTTCTTTGGCAGACTAAAGGTTGAAATGTTCTATGGCGAAAAATTTGAAAGCGTTAACGCTTTCATTGATGAATTGAATAAATATATTTATTACTACAACAACGAACGAATTTCTTTGAATTTAAAAGGAATGAGTCCGGTGCAATACCGAACTCATTCGCAAATTATTTAATTTAAAATTTTGTCTAAACTTTGGGGTTCACTTCAAAAGGGTGCATTTTTTTACGTCTTCAACTATTGCATCAACGCAGGTATCTGCAATTACGATGCCTTTTGCGTTGGGCTGTGCGTGTGATGGGAGAGCTTCATTTTTAATAAATTTGTTATTTCTGAAAACGAGGTTTTTAACGTAGTTTGCAATCAAAAGACGTTCTTCGTGTTGCTCAAACTCATTATCTTCAATAATAATATTTCTGTGATATGGTATGTTGCCCTCTAAAACGTGTGGATTGATTACTATAGCGCATCCGCCTGCATAAGCCGAGTTTTTAAATTTGTTATTTTTTATTATAACGTCCTCAACGTGGCCGGCTTCAAACCAATCATTACTATCGCCCGTAAAGTGGAGGGCGCAGGACATATTATAAAAAGTATTGTTTGTAATAACCGTCTTTTTCCAAGTGGAAGGCAAGAATCCGCGTGGACGGTTATAGCCTGAAACGCAGTTGTTTATGTAAAGCTCAGGCATTTTTGTGAAGTTTTCAACAGTATTGCCTTCTGTTAATTGCGGCAAATCCTCTTCAATTTCAAGGCGAATGTAGTTCGATGAAAGTAAAACGGCGGTTTTTACGGTACCGCAAGTAATTTCCGTCATTTTCTTATTATCAACAAAGCGTACCACGTCGCCCTTTGTAAAGATATTTACGCCTTTTTGTTCATGATGACCAAAGGTGAGTAGTAATGAATGTTTATCTATAACCTTTTCAATTTTCAGATAATTGCCGTGTACGTTGCCTGCATCATCAAGCATATTGGTAAAAATGCAATTTTCATATCTGATAGCACCGGTGCAGTTTATAAAATGCGTAGAATCGGCATTTACCGATAAATATCTGCCGCTGTTTTCTCTTGGAACTGTTTTAATGCTGTCAAGTGTAACGTTGTGTGAAAGTTGGCCGATAATACCCATAGCAATGGTTGAGTGCAACGTTACGTCTTTAATTAAAGTATCGCTTGCTTCGTTTATAAAGATACCGGGAGACGTTCTGCCCGGCGCACAGGTGCAAACAAGCATATTTCCAACGTTGTGGGTATGCTTGAAGTGTCCGTCAAAACGAACCTTGTTTTCAGCTAATTGTTTTGCTTTTACATAGCGGTACATACCCTCAAGAAAACTACCGTCGCTTTTATCACTAAGGTACAAAAAGTAAGGAGTAATGTGGCTTGAAGGCCCTGAAGTTGCTTTGTCAAATTCGGTTGTAAGCACACGATTACTTTTTACCTCCCAACCGTCCTCACGGCTAAAGAAAACCATATTATTATCCTCAATTTTGAGGTTTGTTTCCGTTAAATTAAATGTAACCTCGATAAAATCTTCCCTTGCGGCGGTGATTTCGCCCTGGAAGAAGTAAGGGTTGGGATAATCAATTTTAAAATTCTTCAAAACAATGTTTTTGGAATTATCAATAACAAAAGGCAAAACATCACCATGGAACATAAGGTCAGCACCTTCACCATCAATGGTAATATCCTCCATACCAATTAAAGGAAAGATGATATTTTTTGTGCCGTATGCGTTGTTTGATATGTAGTAATTCTTTTCATAGGCATATTTTTTATAAAAATGATATTCGCCACCGCCCAATTTAAGGGTGGAACCGGGATGTGCTTTTAAGGCGTGTAAAGCTTCCTGAATACAAAGCGTAATATCATTGCCGTCTTTAAGATATAAAAAATCATTAAGGTTAAAAATCATAAGTAAAGAACCCCCTTTTCAATGCTTCTATTATGCACTAAAAAGGGGGTTTTGTCAACATTTAAGTTTCTGTAACAGGCCGAATTCTGCGGAAAAGTAAAGTAATTGACCACAGGGCTGTTATACCGATAACTGCATAAATGATTCTTGCCGCAACAGTAGCACCGCCACCACAGATAAAGGCTACAAGGTCAAATGAAAATAAACCTACAAGAAGCCAATTAAGGGCGCCTATAATGGTAACCGCAAGAGCAGTTTTGTCAAATGCCATATTTATCACTCCTTCACATATTAGTATGGACGGAGATTTTTAAATAATTCATTTTTTCTTTGAATCATCAAAAACATTTATTTCCACTCTGTCAAAATCAACACTTTCGGGAAAATCATCAGGCAAAAAGCGTGTAAGAGAATAATCTTTAATATCGTTTATATGCTTTTTCATAATCATAGGATTAGGAATATCAAGATTATAGCAACACTCTTTTAAAGAATCCTCTAAAATAGCTTTTGCACTTTTTTTGTCATCAACGTCGCATACTGTATCGTTGACCAATTTGCTGTTTTTATATATTCTTAACCAGAATTTTAACATAATAGCTCCTTAAAAAGTATTTTTAATATTATACCAATTAAAAAGATTAAGGTCAACAAGTATATTTTTTTCAATTTTATAAAAAATAATAATGGAATTTTATGAAAACAGGTGAAAAATATGTATGAAAAACCCGTAACACAAGAGGACATATTAGAGGTTTTCTCAGGCAATGCTGATTTTAAAAAACGTTTTATTAAGATAAACGAAAAAAGCTGCGGTATATTTTACCTTGATGGTATGGTTGATTCCGTTGCGCTGTCAAGGTTCGTTGTTGAAAAGTTAAGATGCGTTCAAAGCGTGCGCGAGGCCGTTGAAACAGGCTTGATTTCCTTTTGTAATTGTGTTGAGGCAAGCGATAAAGGTGAAGCAATACAAGGCATATTACGCGGTAAAGCGGCGGTAATTTGCAATGATGACGCATATCTTTTTGATGTAAGAAAAACCGAAAAAAGATCAGTTGAACAACCAAGTGAAGAAAGCGCGGTTAAAGCATCAAAAGATTGTTTTGTGGAAGAATTGCGTATAAATACTTCGCTTTTGCGTAAAAAAATCGCAAGCGAAAATCTGCGGATTGAACAGTTGGTTATCGGCAAACAAACCAATACTGCAGTAACGGTTGTTTATATGAAAAATATTGCCAACAAAGAACTTATTGAAGGCGTAAAAGAGAAACTGAAAAATATTAAAAATGACGGCATTATTACACCGGGTACGGTTGAACAATATTTAAGAAGCAACGTGTACTCGTTTTTTCCCCAGGCGGTAATTACTGAGCGCCCTGATAAAGTTGCAAGAAATCTTTTAAACGGACGCTGTGCGGTGCTTGTTGACGGGCTTCCCATCGGCTATATTTTACCTGCAACAATATCACAGTTTATGTCAACACCTGAAGATTATTCAGGTAATTTTATTTTTGCATCGGTTGTAAGACTTCTAAGATATTGTCTGTTATCCATTGAAGTGCTTTTGCCCGGTGGTTACGTGGCACTAACGACCTTTCATTATGAGATGCTGCCATCAAAACTTGCGTTGTCCATTGCTGAAGCCAAGCAAGGCGTGCCGTTTCCCGTGTTGTTTGAAGTTCTTGCAATGCTTGCATTATTTGAGGTGCTTATTGAAGCGGGACTTCATATGCCGCAAAGTTCAGGGCAGGCGGTATCAATCGTAGGGGCACTTGTTGTAGGTGAAGCGGCAATCGCGGCTGACCTTGTTTCACCTGCCGCTTTAATTATTGTTGCGGTATCGGCAATATCTTCCTTTGCTATGCCCAATCAGGATTTTTCAAACGGATTAAGATTGTGGCGGATTATTATAACTGTTTTAGGCGGTGTTTTAGGCTTGTTTGGCGTTGTTGCAGGCGGTATAGTTCTGCTTGCCCATTTTGCATCACTTGAAAGCTTTGGCGTACCTTATCTTGCGCCCTTTGCAGGAGTAAAGAAAATACGCATAAAGGATGCACTTATTGTAGCGCCTGATGCTTTTAATAAAGAGCGTCCTAATGAACTTAACGTATTAAATAAACGGAGAGTTAAATGAAAAAGTTATTACTTTTATTGCTTATACCCATATTATTATGTTCGTGCAAAGAAAGCGAACAGATTGACGAAATTGCTTTTGTAAAAATAATTGCTGTTGATAAAGCTGAAAACGGCTTCCGCGTAACGGCAGGAATCCAGCAACCAAAGCCAAAAGAAGGTGAAATGGATAATAGCAAGGATTGTATATCCGTTGAATGTGAAACCCTTTCGCAAGGCTTTAATATGCTTGAATCTGCAACTGATAAAAAAGTGTTTTTCGGGCAGATAAACTGTGTGCTATTAGGCGAAACCATGGCAAAAGAGGGCATAGTTAATACGGTTGACTATCTTGTGAGGGCAGATGAATTGCGCTTTGATATTCCCGTAATAGTAGTAAAAGGTGAGGATGCAGGTAAAATAATTGAAGAAGGCAGCGGCAATGAAAGACATATTTCTGATAGAATCACTAAAATGCTTGAATCCAATTACAGCACATCATCATCAGGACAGGTTGAATTATCGCAGTTGGTTGAAATGCTTGAAGATCCATTCCGTTCACCTTATTTGCCATATATAGTAAAGGGCGAAGAAAAAGATGATTTTATAATTGAAGGCTATTGTATATTTGATGAAGATTGCTTGCTTGATTTTGCAGATAAAGAGAAATCTTTAGGCATAAATCTGTTAAATAATCAAGTGGAAAATCTTGTGCTTATAAGTAAAGCAGATGATAAAAAGGTAACGTTAAAAAT
>JAZOMK010000458.1:0-2475 GCA_045653985.1 Clostridia bacterium
TGCCCATAAAAGCTGAAAATTATTTAAGTTTATTAAAAGCAGTTTCGTAATCGTTGCTACTGTCGACCAGCAGAATATTGGTACGCCTGCATAAAGATATTCTTTTTTCACAAAAACACGCTTTCTATTTGTATTTGCCACTTTCAATGCCATATATAATATCAGCAATGGCATCCTCATCATTACTTACCGTTACATACTTTGCAACTTTCTTGGCTTCTTTTACAGCATTACCAACAGCAAAGCCAATGCCTGCTGATTGAATTAAAGCAATGTCATTATTATAGTCCCCTACCGCAATAGTATTTTTAATGTCGATATTTAATAACTCTGCCATTTTTTTAAGGGCAACATTCTTTTTTACGTTTTTGGGCAGAATCTCATATAAATGTTTTTCTGAACGTATAAAATCAAATTCACTTGCAAGGGGATGGTTGTTCAATAAGTCCATAAGGGCATCAATCTGCGCCATTTCATGGTGTGCAAAGACAACTTTGATTGTAGGCTCGCTGACTTCAGTATAGTGGCAAGAAATATCCGGCAACCCTGTATGCTCACGAAAATACACCATTGCAGGATTATATTTATTAAAGTATACCGCTTTTTCAGTATTTAACTGTATGCCGATTTCAGGCAGCTGCTCATCAACCGCTTTTACAAGTTCAACAAAACTTTGGGACAGACAAATTTTATATAAATACTCGTTTTTTTCGCCATCGTATACTGCGCAACCATTAAAGCAACCGTAAGGACCGTTAGGCTTAACTTCATTGTATATTTTTGTTACCGTAGCAGGCGGACGCCCCGTAATAAAGGTGAAAATACCACCCTCGTTTTTAAAATAGTCTATTGCGTCAAGATTCTTTTTTGAAACGGTACGTTGGCTATTATAAAGAGTGCCATCAATATCCGTACAAAAAAGCATACCTTCAAACTTTTTCAAAGCATTTCTCTCCTAATGAAAATATACCATAATTATATTCTTTTATCGAAAAATGTCAATGTATTTATCCTAACAAAAAACGAGCGAAAATTTCGCTCGCTTTTTTGTGCTTCTTATTTTAAGATTTCTCGTGCTCTTTTTGCACGAAGCATATGGTGCAAAAAAACTTAAAAATCATGGTTGCAACGCACTATTGCAAAGATTTCTCGTGCGATAAATCAGCACGAACTAAAGAGTGCGAGAAAATTTGCAAGAGAAGGCGCGGTGTTCTGAATGCGAGGGCGCTTACACGCCCCGTAAGTAACCGAGCATTCAAGGTTACCGCAACACACTATTGCAAAGATTTCTCGTGCTCGTAATATTAGTAGCCTACTTTTTCCCAACATTCAAACGGCGCTGCAATTTCTTCTGAAACGTAAACCTGAGTTTTCATTGTCTGAAGCATTGATGAAGGAATTGCAGGTGTTACGGGACCATGAAGAACAAGACGGGAGGTCATTCTCTGCCATGATGAGAAGGTGTTGTTGGTTAAAAGTGCATGAACTTCGATACGCTCTCTTGCATTCTTAACGTCAAGAGGACCGATTGTTGCAGCCTTGGGAGGAACTGCTGCAATGTAACCTGACTGACCAAATACACCGTGAAGTGAGTTCTGTGCAACGGTAAGGGGATGAAGTGTTACGATGCGTGCCTCCATGTTAAGCCACTCGTCAATATTATCAGTCATAAACTCATCAACGGGATCAATAAAAGCCATGTGTCCTGTCCATCCGGGTGATGATGAGCAGATATCAGCACCGCCTTCACCGATTTCGGTAATAAGCTTTGAATAATGACCGATATTTGCATTTGTAGGATAATGCACGTTTTCAAGAGGCATACGTAATTTAGGATCAATCTGGTATACAAAGTATTTAAGCATTGAATGTGCAAATCCTGATTCATATGTTTCAGGTGCGATATTACCCATATCGTCTGCCCACTCGTCCATTGCGAAGATGTGAAGCTTTGAGCAATCAACCTTAAAATAGTTGATAAGCTGTGCAAGGGGAATGTATGTTTCAGGCTCAGGGTTGCCTAAAATCATTGTGTACTTTTTGCCGGCTTCAGAAGCTGCCTTAATGCGTGAGAAAAGTGTTGCAATAAGTACGGGATGAGGGTTCATCATAACCTTAATGTTAAAATCGGGGTTAGGATGCTTTTCAAGGTCTTTACCGCTTAACTTGCGAAGACGCTCACAAACCTCACGATCCTTAAAAGGAACGTAGTCGCCGCACTTAAAGTCAAACTTTGTTGGGGGATCAAAAATAATGTCTTTCATGTTTATTCTCCTTTTATGTTAAATTTTTTAATTAACCAAATATCATTTTGCCGAAGCAATCAGGGTTGTGGAACGATGAACGTGGTAATTCAACGATAGGACACCACGTATAATAATGGGGTTTATCGCCTAAATCAGAACATTTATAGCAGTTTGCAAAAATGTGCGCGCCTTTTTCAGCCTTAAAATCCTTAAAAAATCTTGTAATAAA
>JAZOMK010000459.1:0-8385 GCA_045653985.1 Clostridia bacterium
CTAACCGAAGTCATTGCCATTGTTAATGACGGGCCAAGCATCAATGCCAAAGGTACTGTATCAAGTTTCTGCACTTGTGGCGGTGGATCAATATGTATCTCTTTGCATTTAACCTCTCGGTGAAATCTAGGAGATCTAAAAAAATATTTCTTTTCTGGAAGTTCCATCTTTTCATTTTGAGGTGTAATAACTTGTCCCTGATAACGCGCAAGACTTTCTGATCTAATCTTTAATTGCATATCCGGATTATTAACTGCAAAATAATAATCTCCAATTACTATTTTTAATCCCATTATATACACAAAGTCGCCCGGTTTAAGTTTTGTTGTCTTTATGCGCAATCCATTCACATAGGTTCCGTTTCGACTATCAAGATCTGAAATAGACCAACTTTCCCCATCATACATCAACTTCGCATGTTTTTTTGAAACAAAATTATTTGCATAACAAAAGTTATTATCATCAGTTCTGCCAATTGTAAAAACTGCGCCCTCTTTCGCTACAACCTTGGATAATGTCTGTCGCGTTTCATCGACTGGTTCAGTGAAAAGAATAACTTTTTCTTTTGTGTTTTCCACTTTCAAATAAAGAAAGCTATTTATCGCAAGTTCCGCTTTCTCTATTATCTTATCCTCTTCACCTAATATTGCTACTTTTTTATTAGACTTAACACACCATTTTCCATTATCAGCTTCTATACTAACCAACTGGCGCAATGTTTCTTTTTCATCAAAATCACTCAGCCAAAATTGTCCTTTAACCTTCTCGGGCAACGTCAAACTAAACATTCTCTCAGTTTTTATGAGATTAACTATCATTTTTCTTTCTCCCCGCTATTCATCTGATATTCAAGTAACAACATCTGTTCAACAACATTCGGATATTTTTTTGCAATTTTCTTTCTTCCTTTGTCAAAATCATTATTGCATTTAAAAAAGAAAACCACCGCTAAAAATAACGTCCAGGTCATCGGTTGCAATTGTCGTTCAATCAGCGATATCATTTGTCTGCTTACACCAACTTTGCTTGCAAGTTCTGTTTGAGATATCCCCATTTCCTTACGAAGATATGGCAACGCTTGTGAAAGCACAGAAATCATCTTTTGTTGTTCATTATTGATTTTATATTCTGCCATTACAATAAAATATACCTTTCTATGCAAAAAATGTCTTAATTATGTACATTATAATACTTTGACAAACCATTTGTCAATACTTTAATTCAAATTTTATAAATTTATAAAAAATCACAAGTCATCCCTTAACATTTTTAATAATATTTCCTACTTTAACGCAAAAAAGTTATATATTGAAAATTGTCAATCAATGTGATATAATATAAAAAAACGATTTTTGGAGGTACCTATGCCCAACGTATATTTTGTAAAAATGAATGATAAAGAACAGATTAAGGATCACGTTTTCATAGACAGCGAAAAGCCCGAAAGAATACCTGATGACATGGCGAGCGATGATTTATTCTTTATAAGGTTTGAGAAAGAAACATCTCCCATCTCTTTAAAAAGATTATGGAAGTTTAAAAAATACGAAGATTTTACTGAAAATGGCAAACCCGGTAAAAAAGCTTTTTTTGAGCCTTTTTGGATAGATAATGGCAATGAAGTATTCTTTTCACCTATTGAATTGATTTCTAAATTTATTGCTTTAAATTTCTTTAAATACGATATTACTATAACTAATCGCATAACCCGTCAACAATATGATGGCGGAAGTTTTTACAAATTGCCTATTATTGATGATGCAGGCTTTGCTGATGCACTAAAAACTGTTGATGATTTTAACAACTACACTTCAAACGAAAACAATTATCGTAAAGTAGAAATTGTTTCTGATGAGTCAAAATTTGAAACAGACACAAAAAACCTACAAATATACAAGGATTCAAGCAATATATATCATTTAAATCCGACAAGTTTTATTGACAAAGATTCTATCCTGGATAAATTCGATGGCAATCTCCCAAACACATATACACCTTCATCAAAGCGAGACAACAAAAGAACTATGTATGATTATCTGCAAAATGACGGTAAAGGTGATTGCGATTTATTAGGTTTTTACGAATTGTTTTGTTCTCAAAAAGCAAAAAAAACGTCCGCAAAACGAATATCATCCTCCGACTCCGTTTCAGCAGCACTTAAAAGTTCTGTAAATTCCGCCACAGTTGTTGCTACGCATAGTTCGCACGTTGGCGAAAACCTTATTATTTATGGCACACCGGGTTGTGGCAAGTCTCATTATTTAGACGAAATTTTGAAAAATCGAATTAAAGAGGAAGAATATATTTCACGAGTTACTTTTCACCAAGATTACACTTATACAGATTTTGTCGGACAAATTCTTCCCAAACTTTATGATGCTACAAAAGTAACATATGATTTTATTCCCGGTCCTTTTACATTGGCATTAAAGAACGCCATCGCACATCCTGATAAAGAGGTTGCCCTCGTTATTGAAGAAATTAACCGTGGCAATGCCGCAAGTATTTTTGGAGACCTTTTCCAATTACTCGACAGGGATGAAGACGGCAATAGCATCTATAAATTGACTAATTTACAAATTACTGATTATTTAAAGAAAGAAGTTTCATACAGTTTAAATTATATCAAACTTCCTAACAACCTTTCAATTTACGCTACAATGAACACCGGCGACCAAAATGTATTTACTCTTGACACCGCATTTAAGCGCCGTTGGAAGTTCAAAAAATTGTCAAACATCTTTGATGACAAAGACGTCCACAAAGACAAATTCATTCCAGGTATGTCTGATATAACCTGGAAGCAGTTTGTTGAAGCAATAAACAAGCACATGGTTAATGACGGTACTTTTGATTCAGAGGACAAACAATTAGGAAAATACTTTATAACCGCTACCCAACTTCTTGAAGCAGGCGAAGAAAATAGTGCAAAAATTGAAAACTTTGCCTATAAGGTCCTTGAATATCTTTGGAACGACGTTGCAAAATTTGATCGTGATAAATGGTTCAATACAGAAGACTATAAAACGTTAGATGCTATCATTGCCGTGTGGTTAAAAAATGACGGCAATGGAAAAAACATTTTTAACTCAGATATTAAATGGTGATAAAGGATGGCCGAACGATTATTAACCTTACATCCCGCAAAGGGTGGCAAAGATTTTGTCGGCATACAGTTTTCAGATAACAAAATTGATTTTTACTACCCTGAAACATTCCGTTTTAAAAATTGCACCGCTGAGTGCGAAATAAGTAATTTGGATGACGATACAGCTTCAGGTATCCGTGCAATTATTTCAAGCATTGCATATGCAAAAACGCGATCATTAAAGATTACCGCACAAAACGATTTTTTTGATAACGACGAAGCCTTTGCTATGAAGTCCTATATATGGATGATACGGGATTATATGAAAAACGGTTTTTACAAAAACCGAGAAATTGTTTTTAAAGCAAACCAAAAAGGAAAAGTTAATTGGAAACGCACTCTTTCAAAACTGCCAATATTTTCTGAAGGCAATTTTATTTATAACGATATGGTAGTTTCCGCCAAAAGCCAAGCCGACAATATTCTTGTTGAAATTTATGATTTTTGTGTAAAGAAAAGTGTATATCTGATAGGGTGGCTTTTTGGTATAAGTTCATCCACTTTTAAAGTGCGCAAACCAACAGATATCGAACTTTCAGCCAATACTAAAAAACGTTACATATATTCGATTAAATACGAACTCAACCGTACTTTTGATGATGAAAAACGGTTACGACTTAATAATATGCTTAACGTTATAAGAGGTCTTAACAAATCAGAAAAAGGTCAGTTAGTTTATGGTGTAGATAACTTTGATCATGTTTTTGAATATGCAGTAGATAAGGTTTTTGGCACAATAGCAGATAAATCCTTATACTATCCGCATGGAGTATGGCATAACAAATCAACAGATCAACCAGTTACACCACTTCGTATTGATTCTATTTTAAAAACTGACGAACTTTGCATTATTATCGACTCAAAATGCTACCGCTTTGCTGATATAGGCTATACAAACGATACTTTTTCAGGTTTGCCCGATACCGATTCCATCCAAAAACAGATAACCTATGGTGATTCTGTACAAAGGCTGCTGCCTGCAGATTTTCCTGTTTACAACTGTTTTCTTCTGCCTTATAACAGGACCATACAATACGGAAAGAACGCTCCTGCAAACGAATTTTTATTTTCTACAGAAATTTTCGCAACAGCCGATTGGCGCAATGACATCAAATATGTTTATGAAAAAATCCTTGTAATCTTTATTGATATGCGTGATGTCATAGAAAAATCTCTCACTAACACCCACATTAAGGAGCAAGCAAATCTCATAAAGCTTATAAAAAAAGCAACTTCGTAACGTGAAGTTGCTTTTTTCTATATAAGGCTTTCACCCATTTTTATAGGTGTTTCGATTTCATTTTCAGTATTTTTGAAGAAGATATCGTTGATATTTACTTTATCTTTTTCAATTAAAAGTATTATTGTACTGCCGCCGTAAAGGAACATTCCCTTTTCATCACCGCGCGTTACCGTACAGCTTTGATGAAGGTTTTTAATTTTTCCAACAAGCATTGCACCAACTTCCATTTGAAGAACATTGCCGAATTTTTCACTTTCGATAACAGTATATTCGCGGCAATTTTCAACAAATACAGGACGCGCATACAAAGCAATGGGGCGAACCGTATGTAATTTGCCCTTTATAAAAACGTTATCGACTTTTTTGCCCGAAACATTATAGCAATAACGATGGTAATGATTTACGCATAATCTAAAAACAAGGCAAACTCCATCCTTATACTTTTCTGCCAAAGCTTCATCCTTTAACAAAGCATTTATTGTGTATTGGCTTTGTTTAACGGGAATTACCATATTATCAGTAATATGATAGGCGCTTAATAAGCCATCGCAAGGAGAAAAAAATACGTTTTCGTCTTCAGGCAGAGGGCGAAGATCCTCTTTAATTTTACGGCAAAAGCAATCATTAAAGCAAGTAAAAGAGTCAGAATAATATTGGTTCAAATCAATATTATTGCTTTCAACGAACTTTTTAATAAGGGGCTTTGATAATCTTGTATTTAAGTATGCGCCGCAAAGTTTTGATACCCAACGTGCTGTAAGTAATTTTAAAATTACACGTCCAACAGCCGTATTATATAAAAAATTCAATGCGCCGCTTTCATTCTTCTTAGCCATCATCTTAAAAGGAAGAAAAGCACTAAAAGAATGCACTCAAGAAGACCTATACCAATCATCACAAGTATACCGCGCAAATGAGGCTTTGGTATCTGTATCTTTGAAAGGAATAAGAAACCTGTAATTAAAGTAACGGGGAAATAGATAATTGCAAGGTCGATAGTTGTAATATACTGAAGCAACATAATGCTGGGGAAAATCAATGCCGAAGTTGTAACAGGCAAGCCTGTGTAAGTACGACGGACACCGCCCTCGGTACGCTGGCGTTCTTCTTCTGTTACATTGAAATACGCAAGGCGGATTAACGCGGCAAGTATGTAAAGCACTAAAACTGCATACAATGCAAAACAAACTGCACGCAACGGAATATTATCCTTAGGTGCACCGAAAATTTCTATTAACATTGGTGAAGTACGCACAAGTGCCATGCCGATACAAGCGGGCAATACACCAAATGCTATAACATCGCAAAGAGAGTCAATCTGTATGCCGAAGTCCTTTTCCATTTGTGTACGATTCTTTTTTGTACGTGCAACCTGCCCATCGAAAGCATCGCATAAGCCACAGAACAATAAGAAGAAAGTACCCCAATAGGGATCGCCGCTTCCGCTTAACGTAACAAAAATGCCTATTCCTGCAGATAATAATGACATATACGTTAAAATTACCGTATAATCATAAAAACCTATCATTTTTTCTTCTCCCTTCGATTTATCAATGAATAAAAAATAAAGAACGATATTCCGCAAATTATAACACAGCTATAAAATGAGAACGACCTTGAAAGCAATTCAAACTTTACAGCCAAATTGGAATCCATAACATTATTGAAGCCATCAAGCATAAGATGATCGGATATGCCCATGCCACCGGGTACGGGAATCAGGTTTGAGCCAAGCACCGAATATCCTTGCCAGAAGAAAATCTCAAAAGCTTCCACAATATCAGCTTTAATCGTTGCGGCATAAACAAAAACCGAAACGGCAATCTGCGATGCGCGCTGTACAAAGTTAAAGCAGAAACACGCAAACATTGCTTTGGGATGACCTGTAATGTACTGTGAATGTTGACGATACTTTTCCATATAGGCATTAAGTTTTTCCTTTTTCTCATCATACCTTTTAAGTATCTTTATCTTACACAGAAAACGCAGCACACCATCGCAAATGCTATGCAATAACTTTTCTTTTCTAAGCAGCAAATAAAGTGCCACAAACAACAATATCTGTGATACAAAGCCTATGCCTATAAGTATCTGTGATGCAAGGCTGTATTTTAAGAAATAATCAAAGCGCAATATAAAGCAGGCAAAGCCTATTACGATTATCGCCAAAGTGTACATAAGCAAGTTTGCTATAAGTATGGCCGTAACAAGCATACCGTTCATGCCGTCTTTTATCATGAAGTATGCGCTGGCAGGCTGACCGCCCGTTGCCGAGGGCGTAATTGCCGAAAAATAAATATCAGATGCCGAATATATGTAGCTTTGCCTTACTTTGGTTTTATAGCCCAATGCACGACACAGCGCCATAATCGCAAAGCCCTCAAAAAACACAAAGCCAAGCATACATATAAGCGCCATTACAAGATATAAAGGTGAAGCATTTTTTATATATTCAATAAACTCAGGAAAAGAAAATTCCGTCATCTGCATACAGATAGACAAAATACTTATGCCTGCGATAACTACAAACAGAAGCACAAAAAGCCATTGCTTTTTATTGCTCATAATCGCACCGTTTTCCTGCTTCTCCTTTTTAACGTTTTCTTTTATTTCATCCATATTTTTCTCCACAAAAAATTACTCTACAATTAAATTATTTTCTTCGATATAACGTTTTGCAGAGGGTAGCTGAACTTTTCTAAACATTCGCCATAAATTAAATTTAGTTGATAATATTATACCTACCTCGCAAACAGCGATGCCTGCAAAAATATCTACAATAAAATGTTGTTTTATAAATACCGTTGATAAAAATACCAATACTGCAAATATGCCTTGCGTTGCAATATACGCGGTGTTCTTTTTTTGTAACATCATAGCAGTTCTGAAACACATATAGCTTTCAAGGCAATGTATTGACGGAAACAAATTTATAGGTTCATCAATATTATAAAAGAATTGTGTTACGTTTGCAAAAAAGCTATCAGTTACAAGGTCAGCGCGGTTAATACGTGTTGGCAAAAAAACAAAAAGCACAAAACACAATAATTTTGCAATCAAATCAGCCATAGCCATCTGATAACACATTTTTACGCCTGTTCTGCAATGGAAGATATAACCGCCTCCCCATTGCACGTACGCAAGCACGTAAATTACTATAAAGAAAGGTAGCGTAGGAAGCAAGCCATCTAAAGATATGCTTAAATCATACGTAGTACTTCCGCCAATAAGCCTGCCGGGCAGATAATATACAAAAGCATTTACTAAAACAACAAGTAAAAGAGGAAATCTTACGTACTTAGGCAAAAGCCAATTATATAAAGCGCGCATGTTTTTCCTCCTATCTTTGAATGTACATTATAACACATCATAATAATACCTCATTTCTCTAAAAAAAGCAACAAAAATCTTTGTTTTTAGCAAAAAATACCTGATAAAAAAGAACCGCATCAATAAAGTTTATTGTTGCAGTTCTCATTTAAAAACTATTTTTTATTTATCTTCTTAATTTCGCCTTTTTTCAGCACGAGACAGTTTTCTTCAAGGAGATAAGGCACGTCAAATAATGCAAAAGGCGTAAACTCATCAGCGGTAACGGTAATGGAAAATTCATCCTCGTCTATTATGCGTACTTTGTTATATTCAAAGCTTAAATCCTTATATCTGTCAGGAATAAAGAAGGCGCGGTCAGCATTAAGATTTGATTCCATATCCGCGATAACAACCGTGTTTTCGTTAAGCATCTTGCTGATTTCAAAATAATCAAGCTTAAACACAGTATCAGCACTATTTTTATCAACGATAAAATCAAACTCATACTCTTTTATATTTTTGTCTTCTTTAAAATTATAAATATAAAGTTTGCACTTGCCCTTTCCTTCTTCCAACGAATCATAAGTGAATGACTGTGCACTCAAGCTCTTGTAGAAGCTCATATAAGTCTTATACTCACTAAGGTCATAGAGATAATTTGGCTCATATGATTTAGATGCTG
>JAZOMK010000460.1:0-3760 GCA_045653985.1 Clostridia bacterium
GGTATCGGTGGCGGTTATTACGGTAATGGCGAAGTTGATATTACCGGTGGTGAAATTACCGCAACAGGTGGCGGCAGCGGCGCTAACCATATCGGTGGTGGCACAGGTGGCTCAAGCGTAGTAGTAACACCTACACCCACACCCACAGCAACTCCTGCTGTTACTCCTACCGCAACACCCACAGCAACTCCTGCTGTTACTCCTACTGCAACACCCACAGCAACCCCTGCTGTTACTCCTACTGCAACACCTGCTGCAACAGCAACAGCAACACCTGCTGTTACACCTACTGTAACACCTTCTGCAACGGCTACAGCAACACCTACTGCAACGGCAGCACCTACTGCAACACCAGCAGGCGATGCAGACGTTCCTGCAACAGGCGATAGTGGAACAACAGCACTTTGGATAGCAATAATTGTTGTTGCAAGCGCACTTGTTACGTTTGTAATTGTTGAAAGACCTAAAAAGTCAAGAAGATAATTAACGATAAATAACAAAAAACAGGTTCGATTGAACCTGTTTTTTTATATACTATATTCAATAAATTCCCCGTTATAAATGGTGGTTAAGCGGGTAAAACCAACATCCTTTAAATACTTTTCAGCCTCTTTAAAGCCGAAATCCAGGGTGTCAATATTATGGCTGTCAGAAGCTAAAATAAGGCGGGCATCATGCTTTTTAAGCACGTATAAAAGGTTTTCGTTAGGATAGCCGTTTTTGCGGAATCCCCTTGAAATTGCGCCCGTATTAAACTCAAAAATACTTTGGCTTTTTAATGCTTCCAAAGTGTAAAACTCAGCAAGCTTATTATATTCAGCATTTTCTAAAAACAAAGATTTATCAAGCTCATCAAACTTTGTTATAAGGTCAAAATGCCCAATAATATCAGGCTTCCTTGAATTTATATAGGTGCAGAAGCTTTGATAATAGGTATTGGTTAAAGTTATAACGTCATAATTAAATGCTTCAAGGCACTTTTTAAAATAGTCATAATTTGAGTCAATAGGAAAATACTTTTCGCCCAAATTAAAATAGTGGGACGAGCCGATAATATAATCAAAATCGCCTCTGTTTTGCGGAGAAAAGGCATCCTCCTCAATGCCAAGATACACCTGAATTTTGCCTTTATATTTTTCTTTAAGATTTCTGATTTCTTTAATATACCCGTCGGTATTTTTCATGCAGTATCTTAAATCAAAGGGCGTAAAGCCGTGGCTTGAAAAGCCGATGGCACCAAAGCCTTTTTCAATGGCAGATAAAACAACCTCTTCGGGGGTATTTTTGCCATCACAAAAAGTTGAATGTGTGTGAAAATTTGCAAGCATAATTATTCTTCTTCCAATATTTTTAACAAACTTATTTATTATATTTTATCCTCAAAATAAAAGTGCGTCAATAATTATTTGACGCACTTTTGGTTATTTAAGTTTTTTTCTGTGGTAAGTTTCTATACATGCTATGCCGCCTGCGCTGATAAGAAGCCATATCCACCATGACAAATGAAGAACATCGCCCGTTGACGGTATATTGGTATCCGCCTTTGATATTTTTATAACCTTTGATACTGCCATTGTGCCAAATTCCTCATTAAGCACAAGGTTAAGTTCAACGCCTGCGCCTTTTTGGTCAATAAGCACTCTGTAAGCGCCATCTTCCAAAAAGCTTACGTCAACTTTATCATTTTGTTCTAATTCAAAGGACAAATAACCTATAACTTTGCCGTTGCTAAGCGCTGTAAGTGAGTGTTTACCAACCTCAACATTTTTAAAAATGAAGCAACCGTCTTTATCGGTTTTCGTTACTTTTAAGGTAGAGCGAAGCTCTAAATCAACCTCACTTAACGGCTCACCGTTTAAAGTAATCTTACCCCTTACGGTGTATGTATTTTTAGGTGCTTCAGGTTCATTTTCAGCAGTAACAGCAATAATTTTATCTTCATAAACAGGTTTAAGTGTAAGATACCCGCTTACAATTTGCGATGTTACATCCTCACCGTTAATGGTAACTGATTTAATAACTTTTCCGCTATCAGCACGGATAAGCAAGCGGGGCTCACTTAAACGGCCAACTGAAAACTCTTCACCGCAGATGCCTTCATAAAACACGTTGGCATCTTCTGCCGTAACGGTTATTTTATGGGCATCAGGTACGGTGGTGGAAATTACGGAATCGGTTATTTCATTTTCAACCTCTTTAGCGAAGACATTACACGTGCATAGCAATAAGAAGCATAACAGCAGGGCTGTTAATTTCTTCATATTACCGCCTCCTTAGTTTTTATCTTCGTATGAAACGGTAAAGGTAACGGTATCGGAATATTCGCCTGCATATGCGGCATTCCAATCGTCAGCAGTAATGCAGATTGTAAGGTCGGTTTTATCACCCTCGGTTAAATATGTTGCAGATGTAAACACATCGCCCTCATCATCCTTGATTTCATAGGGGATAACCTTTGTATCGTCGATGCTGTTTTCAAGCTTGCCGTCAGTTGCCAATGCAACTTTAATGCACTTATCAGGGTGAATCTGTGATGCGGTAACTTCAATGGTGCCGAAAGCGGTCTCGGTGGCATTGAAGGCTACATTTACATCGGCAGGAATTGTTACGGTGTAGGTGGGTGCAATGCTGGTTGTAATATCAGCTTCACCGCCTGTGGTGTTAGCCGCAAAAGTGGTTACAGACAAACTCGCGAGTAATGCAACGGTCAAAATAACCGCAAATACTTTTTTCATAGTTTTTTTCCTCCAAAATTAGTTGGTCTTTACTTCCAAAGTAAAGGTAACGGTATCTTTATACTCACCGGCATAGTCAGGATCATTTGCCGCAATGTGAATGGTGGCAGTCTGCTCTAACTTGTCGGTGTCAAATTCAGCAACAACACCATTATTGGCAACATCATTACCGCCTGCGGTGATGGTGTAGTCAAGGGTTGCGCCCTCCGTAGTGGTCATTTCAAAATCACTTGCTACAGTAACTTCAATATATTCGCCCTTCTTCAGACGAACACCTGCCTGGGCGGTAAGGGTATAGTCGTTTTCGTAAGTAATAGCACCGTTATCCTCTGCCTTGTTAAGTTCGACGGTGGCAGGAATGGTAACGGTATAAGTGGGGTCTACGTTAAAGGTAACCTCGGTAGAGCCACCTGCGGTGTTTTCAGCAAAAACGGTAAGGGACATGGTTGCGAGCATCGCAACGGTTAAAATAAGTGCAAATATTTTTTTCATGGTTCTGTTCTCCTTTACTATTATCTATATTGTTAATGAAATCAAGCCATCATCCAATATTCTTCACCGTCAACAATAACGGCATCGCTTATAAATCCCCAGGATCCGTTAACTTGCACCGAGCCGTCTCCTGCGTCATAATACTTATCGTTGACATCATATTCGGACTCTGCCCACTGGCACAAGGTCATACCCTCTTCTGCCTGATAGGGTTCGCCATCAAAAGTAAAGTTGATAATAGATACGGGCACATCCTTTACAGCCACGGTGAAGGTTGCGGTGCCGGTGTAGGTACCTGCGTATTGGATAGCGCTCTCGTCAATGGCAAAAATAACGGTAGCTGAGCCGGTCTTGCCGTCGGTAGGATTAACAGCCAAAATCTCGCCGCCTGCATCAACGTTTGTACCATTTGCGGTTACGGTGTAGGTCAGTTCTGCGCCCTCAGCGGTTGCAACGGTAAAGTCGTTATCATCAGCCAAAGAAACAGATACGTACTTACCCTTTTCCACAACCACATTCTCTGCGGAAATGGT
>JAZOMK010000461.1:0-1885 GCA_045653985.1 Clostridia bacterium
TTATGGCTTGCAGAAATCATAACGCCTGCATCACAGTTATAATATCTTGTAAGATATGCAACGGCAGGTGTAGGTATAACACCTGCAATTAAAACGTCAGCACCAACGCTCATCATACCTGCAACCAATGCAGATTCAAGCATCTGCCCTGAGATTCTTGTATCTCTGCCAACAAGAATTTTGGGTTTATGAATTTCACTTGTTAAAACAGTTGCGCCTGCTTTACCTAACTTAAATGCAAGTTCAGGTGTAAGTTCAGTATTAGCAATGCCACGTACACCATCTGTACCAAATAATCTTGCCATAATTATTATCTCCTTAAATTTTATTATTTAAACTTATTCAGGATGTTTTAAAAAAATACTACATTGCAAAACCCCAAACGGCAACCATAAAAAATACCATAACGCTTAAAGCATCAACGATTGTTGTAATAAGCGGTGCCGCCATAATGGCAGGGTCAAGTTTTATCGCTTTTGCGCCCATAGGCAACAAGCAACCTAAGCTTTGTGCAAGTGTTGCCGTAAATAAAAGCGCAAGGGCGTTGGTTATTGCAAGGGATATAATCTCTCCCGTTATGCCGTAAAGTAAAAAGACTCTTAACGTGTTTACACCTGCAAGCACTATACCTACAACCAAGGAAATACGTACTTCCTTCCACCACACCTTAAAAATATCTTTTAAGTTGATTTCATCAGTAGCAAGACCGCGTATTACCATAGTGGATGCCTGTGAACCGCAGTTACCGCCCGTACCCATAAGCATAGGCAAGCACGCAATTAAAAGCGGCACAGCCTTAAAGGTTTCCTCATAATCAGTTATTATAAAGCCCGTTACGGTGGCTGAAATCATAAGCACTATAAGCCACAGAATTCTTGAAAGTGCGTGTTTAAAAACACTTGTTTTAAAATAGGATTCTTCAATAGGCATAACAGCCGCCATTTTTGAAATATCCTCAGTAAATTCTTCCTGCAAAACGTCAACAGCATCGTCAACGGTAATGATGCCTACAAGGCGCTGTTCCTTATCAACAACGGGCAATGCAAGGAAGTCATACTTGTTTAAAAGTTTTGCCGCTTCTTCTCTGTCAGAAAGTGTTTCAACATAAATTACGTTGTCATTCATAACCTTTTCTATTGTTTCTGCTTCGTTTGCAAGAAAAAGCTCTCTTACGCTTACAACGCCTTTAAGCTTGCGCTTATTATCAATAACGTAAAGTGTGTATACCGTTTCAGAATCAAGCGATTGGCTTCTTATATATTTAAAAGCTTCCTTCACCGTCATTTCAGGTTTTAATGCGATATATTCAGGCGTCATAATACTGCCTGCGGTATTTTTATCAAAAGCAAGAATATTATTTATTTCCTCACGCATATCCTGAGGGCAGTTTATAACTATGCGCCTTACCACACTTGCAGGCATTTCTTCAATAATATCAACGGTATCGTCAATAAAAAGCTCTTTAAGAACGCCGTGAAGTTCATTATCCGTAAAGCCATGGATAAGTTCTTCCTGCATATCGCTTTCAAGTTCAACAAAAACCTCAGCCGCAACATCTTTAGGCAACAATCTGTAAAGGATTGCCCTTTCCTTTATGGAAAACATCACCGCCATTTCGGCAATATCAATAGGCTGAAGCTCGGCAAGCATCTGTGCTATACCTTTAAAATTCTTTTTCTCTAAAAGTGAGTTTATTTCATCAATAAAATTTTCTTTATTCTCCATTTTTGCGTACCTCCTTTTTATATTTTTTAAGATACGCTATCCCAATAAAAAAGCGCCTATCCGCTAAGTGCCATGCACGTTACAAATAGACGCTGTTTTACTTTTATAAATAATTTATGCCGTCGTAATAATGACGGATTTTTTTATTTAAAAGGAACAG
>JAZOMK010000462.1:0-2173 GCA_045653985.1 Clostridia bacterium
GCCACATAAGTGCAACAGTGCTTATCATACGATGCTTGATATTCTCCCAGAAATCAACTACAAGTTTGTCCGCACGTTTAACGCAATCATTGTCAACTTCATAGTCAGCCATATTCATAACAAGGCAACCTTTTTTAAGCCATTCACCCTTAATAAATGGTTCACTTGCCAAAGTTACACAGTCGATAATATCGCTTTTTCTTGATGCGTCTTCAACGTTATCGGTAACAATAAAATTAACTTCAGGATATTTATCCTTTATGCTGTCCTTAAAGCGCTGTGCATTCTCGGGCTTAATATCATAAATATATAAAGTATCAATTTGTGGACGTGCAATTTTTGCCGCCTCAAACTGCGTGGGAGCTTGCGCACCTGCACCGCAAATAAGCATTGTTTTTGCGCCTTTCTTTGCAAGTAAATCAATGGCAACACCGCCTGATGCACCTGTGCGCATTGCGCTGATTGCAGTACCATCAACAATACCCACGGGAAGTTTGGTATCAGGATCATTTAAAATAACAGTTACGCTTGCCCTTGGTAAACCTTTTTTAAAGTTCATAGGACCACTGCCAATCCACTTGATACCTGCCATATCATATTCACCGCCAACGTAGCCGGGCATCGCGTTAATTCTGCCCATTACGTTTTCGTCTTCAACTGTTTTACCCCAGCGAAGCACGCATTTACCGGGATTTATAACTTCACCCTTATGATTTAAAATATATGTTGTTTTAACATCTTTAATGGTTGCGTGCATGTCAAGAACGCCCATTTCTTCCATTGCCTTATTGTTTAAAAACAAAATATCAACGTTCATTTTCTTCACCTCATAATTAGATTTTATAATATTATATGCTTCACTTTTAAAATTGTAAACAATCACATATTATGAGGTTGCTATAACTTTAAAGTTATGGTATAATAAAAAAAGGAAGTGATGAATTTATGGAATTTTTGCAATTAAAATATTTTTATGAAAGCGCAAAAAACGAAAACTTTTCACAAACAGCAAAAAAGTTTCAAGTGCCTGCAACATCGGTTTCCGCTTCAATAAAGCGACTTGAAAATGAGCTTAACTGCAAGCTCTTTGACCGTAACAAAAATAAAATTACACTAAACGAAAACGGAAAAGTTTTTTACAAAACAGTTTCTGACGTTCTTTTTAAGCTTGATAAAACCGTCAATGACTTTGCCTGCAGCGAAAATGATACACGTCAAATCAAATTGCTTGTACGTGGCATGAGAAGAAACGTTACTTCTCTTATAAGCAAATTTAATGAACATTATCCCCACATTACCTTTAAAATCGTGTTTGATTTTGGGCAAAACAACTCTGACGATTTTGATATAATAATTGATGAAGAAAAGGAAATTTATAACACCTATTCTTCTTTTCCGCTATTTACAACAGCATTAAAACTTAAATGCGCACTTACCTCTCCACTCAAAGGCGTTAAAATGACATTAGCACAATTAAAAGATCAACAGTTTATTGTAATGGATTTAGAGGGCAATATGTATCGTATTTTAAAAAAGGCCTGTGCAAAAGCAGGTTTTGTGCCTGAAATTATAGCCGTCTGCAACGATATTGAATGTTACGAAAACTTAATTTCAACAGGAATGGGTATTGGAATCGGCAGAGAAAATTCAGCAAAATTAAAAAATTTAAACGTTGTTGATTTTAATGAAGAATATACCGTTTTTGCGTATTATCGTAAAGAAGCTTACTATGGTAACGTTAAAAGTTTTGTTGATTATATAAGGGAATATAAATAAGAGGTTTTATTATGGAGTCATTTATTTTTGCCGTAAATGCAGTTTTGCCAATAATTCTTACCGTTATGGCGGGTTATTTTATAAAGAAAATCGGTTTTGTAAATGAAGATTTTGCAAAAAAGGCAAACAAAATGGTTTTTAGAATTTTCTTGCCGTCAATGCTGTTTTTAAACGTTTACAAAATGGATCTTGATAAGTCCATTGATTTTACCTACATATTTTACGTTTTGGCAGTAATCACAGCAATATTTATTATATCTTTTCCGTTAGTCAGTTTAGTTACGAAAAAAAATGACAGACGCGGTCCCTTATTGCAAGCGACTTTTCGTTCAAACTTTGCTTTAATAGGTCTGCCCCATGCCCAATCACTGTTTGTTGCTGAGGGTGTAACGGTTGC
>JAZOMK010000463.1:0-1215 GCA_045653985.1 Clostridia bacterium
GGTTGAAAAAAATCAACCTAAAAAGCATACTGTTTTCAGAATGGATATTCTGCCCAAAACCCCGGAAGGTCAGCTTTTATTTGAAATCGGGCTTCTTGATGGCACAAGTGATGACTACAGCTTCGGCACGTTGAACAAAAAGGTGTTTGAGCCTGAAGGCTGTTTTGAAGCGGCACTTCGCGGTGCATTTTTAGGCTGTGGCGTTCTTTGCGATCCTAAAAAAAGCTATCGCCTTGAGTTTGTGCTTTCACATGAAGAATTTAAGGATTTTCTTTATGCACAATTACTTGAAAAAGGTATGCTGGCAAAGTGCATTGAGCGCAGGGAACGTAGTGTAATTTATATTGAACAGATAGAATATGTTTCAGACACTTTGATTCTTATGGGCGCGACGAATGCGATGATGGAACTTGAAAACGTAAGTGTAAGTAAAGCCATGAAAAACCAGATGAATCGCTCAAGTAACTGCATAATTGCAAATATTGATAAAGCCGTTACAGCGGCACAAAAGCAAATAGATGATATAAATGCTTTACTGCAAGCAAATGTTAAATTAAGTGATTCCTTAAAAGAGGCTTGCGATTTAAGGCTTAATAACCCTGAAGCATCACTTCAGGAACTTGCTGAAATTAGCGGAAATACCACAAAATCAGCATTAAATAAACGTTTTATCAAAATACGCGAACTGCGTGAAAATTTATAGAAAGGTTTTAAGGCAATGGGGTTTGTACATCTTCATACACATACTGAATATAGCCTTCTTGATGGTGCTTCAAGAATTGAAGACCTTGTTTTAAGGTGTAAAGAACTTAATATGGATGCCGTTGCCGTAACCGATCATGGCGTAATGTACGGTGCTGTTGAGTTTTATAAAGCGGCACATAAGCATGGCATCAAACCAATTATAGGATGCGAGGTTTACGTTGCACCAAGAAATCGCTTTGATAAAGCAGGTAAGGCGGACAAGGAGTATGCCCATCTTGTTTTACTTTGTAAAAATGAAGAAGGCTACCAGAATTTAATTAAGCTTGTTTCCCTTGCATTTACCGAGGGCTATTACTATAAACCGCGTATTGATTACGAACTTCTTGAAAAATATTCAAAAGGTCTTGTATGCCTTTCAGCGTGTCTTGCAGGTGATATTCCGCAATATTTGCTTAACGGCAATTATGATGAGGCAAAAAGTTTAGCACAAAGGCTTAAAAATATATTTCC
>JAZOMK010000464.1:0-10521 GCA_045653985.1 Clostridia bacterium
AATCACTTTATGAAACCTGTTACAATCTGGGATAATGCACAAGGCAAGGAAGAATGGATTTGCTATAAATGCCCCGTTGCATCAGCAAAACGTTTAACAATTAACCCCGGTGAGACGGTTATCGTTAAAGATGAAGCCGCATATGGTTTTATTTTAATTGAGGGTTATGGCAAAATTGATGAGTGGGATATTTCAACGCCAACACTTATACACTATGGCGAACTTACAAATGACGAGTTCTTTGTAACTGAAACTGCAGCAAAACGCGGTGTAAAAATAACAAACACATCATCAACAGAACCCCTTGTAATGCTTAAACACTTTGCAGAAAACCCCGAACTTTTTGAATTTATGAAAAAAAGCCTTTAAATAAAGGCTTTTTTTCTTTACAAAAAACGATAAATTTAATATAATATTCGTTGAGGTGATTTTAAATGATAACAGAAATTTTAGAAGCAGTAATGGTAATTTGTTTTGGTATTTCCTGGCCTATGTCAATTATGAAGTCATATAAAAGCCGTACCGCAAAGGGTAAAAGCTTATTCTTCTTATTTATGATTTGGATTGGCTACGTTGCAGGCGTTATTTGGAAGGTTATTGAATTCAAAAACGGAAACGGATTTAAGTACCCCTCCTATTTCTACATCCTTAACTTAATTATGGTTTCCATTGATATTTGCTTATATTTCAGAAACCGCAAGCTTGACAAGGAGCAAGAAAAATAATGCAACAAATTTTCGACGTTAAATATGCAGCGCCTGAAAAATGTCTTTTAGATATTTATACTCCTGAAAACGTGCAAAAACCGCCCGTTTACGTATATTTTCATGGTGGCGGTATTGTTGAGGGCAGCAGAAAAATCGGCAATAAAACCCCTGAATTTTACTGCAACAACGGCATTGCTTTTGTTTCGGTTGAATATCGTATGTACCCCGATGCAAAATTCCCCGAATATATAATTGACTGCGCCAACGCGGTAAAATTCATTATGGATAATTACGATTTTGGCAAAGTAATTATTGGTGGAAGCTCAGCAGGCGGATACCTTTCAATGATGCTTTATTTTAATAAAGAATATCTTAATGATGTTGATACAAGCCGTATTGCAGGTTATATTTTTAACGCAGGTCAGCCAACAAGCCATTTTAGTTATCTTAAATTTGATAAAAAGGTTGACAGCAGATGCGTTTTAATTGATGAAGGCGCACCAATATATTACTTGAGAGAAAATTTCAGCGAAGAAGAGCCTTATTTATTCTTTATCTGTGCTGAAAGAGATATGACAAACCGAGTGAACCAGCATCACGTGCTTTTAACGGCAATGAAGCAATTTAAGTTCCCCGAAGATAAGCTTTTATTTAAAATTTATGAAAATGAGACACATTGTTCTTACGACTACAAAGATTATTACTTAAATGATTGTCTTGATTTCATCCAAAAAAGTTTAGGAGAATAAACTATGAATATTTTAGCAATAGGAAACAGCTTTTCGCAAGACGCTACAAGATATCTTTACGGCATTGCAAAAAAGCAAGGATATAAAAATTTTAATGTTACCAATCTTTATATTGGTGGTTGCTCTCTTTCAATGCACCATCGCAATATGTTGGGCGATAAGAAAAGTTATTTTCTTGAATCAAACGGTATTGCGACAGGCTTTCTTGTATCAATAAAAGAAGCTCTTTTAAACCGCGATTGGGATATTGTAACTATTCAGCAGGTAAGCCACTTCTCCCCTAACTATAATACTTACGAGCCTTATTTAACAAATCTTATTGCATATGTAAGAGAACTTGCACCGAAGGCAAAAATATATATTCACGAAACCTGGGCATATGAAAAGGATTCTAACCGCCTTGTAAACGAAATGCACTTTAACACACCTGAAGAAATGTATGCAAAAATTCATGAGTCATACTTAAAAGCGGCAGAAAAAGCCGATGGTCTTATTATTCCCTCGGGTACACTTTTTATGAATATGCTTCATTCAGGCATTGAAAAAGTACATCGCGATTCTTTCCATGCAACCTACGGTTTAGGCAGATATGCTTTAGGCCTTTTATGGCTTCACACGTTATTGGGTGCAGATATAAGCGAAAATACTTTTGATGATTTTGATGAACCCATAACAGAAGAAGAAATCAAAATTGCAAAAAAATGCGTAATGGAATTATAAAATCAAAAAGAGGCTTTTTAAGCCTCTTTTATCTTTATTAAATAACTATCAAACAACTTCACGTTAAGGGTAACGGAATAATTTTCCGTTGCCTTTTCTTCTTTTATAAGCGCGCCGTCATTTTCTTCATCAAGAAGATAAAACTCAACTGTTGCACCGGGTTTAATATTTTTAAAATTAAGTTCAACATCAACGTTTTCGCTGGTATCATTAGGAGTAAAGTAAGTAAAAGCAATATCACTCTCCGCCCCATTTGTTGATGCAACGGTATAAATATCATCTTTTACTGCATCGCATACGATAGCATTTTCAAGCTTATAAATATCCCTAAAAAATCCAAAAGCGTAATAAGGTTTACAAGGATCATAAACATATGGAACAAACAAACCATTAAACCCTGATGGACGCGCATCGTAATACATCATCATATCAATGTCAGATGCCTGACCTACGCACATACTACCTAAAACAAATGATGCGCCTTTAATTTTGCCTATTTGCCTGATGGAATAATCATAGGAATCTTCCCAATTCCTCATATAGTTCCATTCATTAAGATGGAATGGTACTTTTTCAAGCCCTGCATCTTTAAAAGTTTTAATAGCACAATCAGAAAGCTCCTGAACAACAGTCGGCGACCACATATAACCATGGAAAGAGTAGAAATCAAGCGGAATATTTCTCTCTTTTACAGCTTTTAAGAATGGAGTAATAAATTCATAATGCCAAGACGAAGTAAAGGCAGGACCGCCAATTTTCAAATGAGGAAATTTTGATTTCAAGTGCTTTGCGGCAATCTCATAAAGATCAATAAACTGACTCATTACGCCTTGCCAGCATGGGTTATTAAAGCCATCTGTATGGGTGCAATCAGGTTCGTTCCATATTTCCCAATATTCAATATCATAATTAAAGCCGTTGCCCCAACCTTCGGTATAGTGGCGGATAATATTTTCACAGATTCTTGCCCATTTATGATAATCCTTGGGCGGATAAGTACCATACTTATAGCCATGCTCAATAGATGCGCCTAAACGATAATATGGCTTTGTGCCAACATCAATAGTACGCTTAACATAGTTATCGGTAGGCTCAAAAATATAGTTTGCAGGGTTATTTTCATCGGCATCAAAATTTCTGAAAATGCGATGAACGTCAACTGACCATTCCCCGCCATAAACAGAAGTACCCAATGCTGAATCGTGATATCTTGCATAAGGAATTTCAAGCTTTTTGTAAAGTTCAACATTGCCACCATTACGCGCGTGAACCGGGCCATTGTTTACGGCGTGCATCGGCTTTATTTTGCCATTTGTATTTTTCAAATCGAAATTAAGTGCTGTCATTTTTTGTGCCTCCAATTTTAGTTTTCTTTTATTTTAATTAAATATGAACCAAATAATTTCATATTAAGGGTAACGGAATATTTTTCCGTTGCCTTTTCTTCTTTTATAAGAACACCATCATTTTCTTCATCAAGAAGATAAAATTGAACTATTGATCCGGTTTTTACGTTTTTAACGTTGATTTCAACGGTTTTATCATCACTTGTATCTTCCGGTGTAAAGTACGTAAGGGCGATGGCGCTCTCCGAACCGTTTGTTGATGCAACGGTATAAATATCATCTTTTACTGCATCGCATACAATAGCGTTTTCAAGTTTATAAATATCTCTAAAAAATGCAAAGGCATAGTATGGCTTCATAGTTTTATAGAAATATGGCGTGAACAAGCCGTTAAAAACAGTTGGGCGGGCATCATAATACATCATCATATCAATGCCACAACTCTGCCCTACACACATACTGCCTAAACAGAATGATGCGCCTTTTATTTTGCCCATTTGCTCAGTTGAATAAGCAAAAGAATCTACCCAATTCCGCATGTAATTCCATTCATTAAGGTGAAATGGAACTTTTTTAAGCCCCGCTTCATTAAAAGTTTCCATTGCGCAATCATAAAGTTCTTTTACCACAACAGGCGACCACATATAGCCGTGAAAAGAATAAAAATCAAGAGGAATATTACGTTCTTTTACCGCATTTAAAAATGGTCTGATATGGTCATAATGCCAGGACGAAGTAAAAGCAGGTCCACCTATTTTTAAATGAGGAAAGGTTGATTTTAAATGCTTGGCAACTACCTCATAAAAATCAATAAACTCAGGAATAGTACCTTGCCAGAAAGGATTGCCTTCCGAAATTGTGCAGTCAAACTCATTCCAGATTTCCCAATACTCAATATCATAATTAAAGCCATTACCCCAGCCTTCGGTGTAGTGTCGAATGATATTTTCACAAATTCGCGCCCATTTATGAAAATCTTTTGGCGGACGAGAACCCATTTTATAGGCATGTTCAGGCGAAGTACCTAAACGATAATATGGTTTTGTGCCTACGTTAAAGGTACCTGCAACGTATTTATCGGTTGGCGCAAAAATGTAATTATCAGGATTGTTTTCATCAGCATCAAAATCTCTAAAAATACGGTGAACGTCAACAGAATATTCACCACCATAGTTTGTGCAAAATGAAGAATCATGAAATCTTGCATAAGGAATTTCAAGGGCTTTATAAAGTTCTGCATTGCTGTGTCTGCCAGGACGGCCATGTATAGGACCATTATTTACAGCGTGCATGATTTTTATTTTACCGTCTGTGTTAGTTAAATCAAAGGTTAGTTTTGACATTTTTTAAATCCTCTCCAAATGTCCTTGAAGGTATTATTAAAACAGTAATTTTAATTTATATGTATTTTAGCATAATTAACATGGCATAGTCAATACTGAAAAGCAAATTCGGAAATTTTCCGAAAAAATAAGGTGAGGTTGCCCTCACCTATTTTAAAACTCTATAACTCTGCCGCCAACAACGGTCATTTTTACGTTAAGTTCAGCATCAACAACGACAAAATCGCCATCATAACCTACTGAAATTTCGCCCTTATTTGCACCGATAAGCGTTGCAGGTGCTTTTGATGCCATGTATATTGCATCAGCCTTTGGAACACCGAATTTTATTGCATTTTTAACACCTGCCATAAGGTTTGAAGTGCTGCCTGCAACGGTATCACTTTCAAGAAGCGTCGCAAGTGAATTTACAACCTTTATGGGAAGACCACCTAAATCATATATACCATCAGGCATGCCTGCCGCTTTAACAGCATCAGAGATTAAAACCATTCTGTCCTTGCCAAAGGTGCGATAAAACATCAAAACCATTGAAGGGTGCATATGCACACCATCGCAAATTATCTGCACGTATGTATTGCCCATTACTGCCGCACCTACGATACCGGGGAAACGATGATGCAAAGGTGTCATAGCATTACAGGTATGTGTTAAACAATTTGCACCATTTTTTATAGCTTCCATTGTTGTATCATAATCAGCATCACTATGACCGATTGAAACAACCGCAGTCTTACAGTTTTTGATAAATTCCAAGCCGCCATCAACTTCAGGTGCTACAGTTATCATTTTTACATTTTCAAACTCATTAAACTCGTCAATATCAGGCTTTCTAATATGGGCAGGGTTTTGCGCCCCACGACGAGAATCTGCAATGTATGGGCCTTCAAGATGATAGCCAATAATTTCAGCACCGTCTGTTTTTGGAATTTCACCATTTACAACGGTCTTAATATCCTCGATAGCAACAGTCATCGTTGTTGGCAAAAACGAAGTTACACCTTGTTTTGCTAAGAACATTGAAATTTCATTTAAGCCATCAACATCCATATCCATAGTATCGTGATTCATGCTTCCGTGAATATGTACGTCAACTAAGCCCGGGATAACTTCTGCGCCCTTTAAATCAATACCATCTTCATCGCACTTGCCGATTACTTCAAACTTACCGTCTTTAATTTTAATATCAACGATTTCGCCATTGAGGCAAGCATTTTTAAAAATATTATTCATTTTGCGCCTCACTTTAATTCGATATCAAAAATTTCCTGACTTACAACAATCTCAGCATTTTTGTGGTTCTGGAGATATGTTACAGGTGCGAATTTTGAAACATCGCCCAATGCAGCTTTACGCATAATGCCCCACTGCCAATCAAGATAGAGATAAACCTTGAAAACTTCAGCCTTTAAAAGTTGCTTCATACCTAAAGTAATACATCTTCTTGGGAAAATATCCAATGCGCCATGAATTTTGCCGCTACCATTGCGGGTAATGGTTTCCCTTGAAATATCAAGGCAACGTGTGCCGATAACACCATATTCTTCATCAGTAATATCATCTTCGGGTTCAGCAGGCTCATTAAATGCAATGTGGCCGTTAATGCCAACACCGGTTAAGCAAAGGTCAATTTTCTCTAATGAATCAAGGAAAGCATCAACTTCTGCCTCTTTACCGGGTTCAGGGAACATACGATTCTTTTCATCCATAACAAGCTCGGGCTTGATTTTTGAATAAAGAAGATCATCCATAGTTTTTCTGAAACTTAACATATTGTCATATGGAATGTAATTATCGTTTTCATCAAGATACTCGTCCATATTGATAAAAATGCAGTTTTTAAGGCTGATGTTTTCGTTGTTTACGATTTCAACAAAATAAGGATACTGTGCAATAGGACCTACGGGGCAAATAATAACTGTTTGTTTGCCATTGTTTTTAATTATGGTATCTGCCATAATTCTTGCAATTTCCCTATAAATGTTATCTTCCGTATCCACAACCCTAAAAGGTGTTTTGGAATTTTTTTGTAATTCTTCTTTTGAGCAGTAGTAAATTTCTTGATTTGTCATAACTTTTCTCCTTTTAATCTATCTATTGTAAATTTAACTTGTGATTGATTTGCGCCTTCACTTTCAATCATAATTTTACTTAAAAACAGCTGATAGTTTGCTGTTTCATAATCCACGTTACATAAATCCGCAACGATGCGGGTTGCCCTATCAACAAGCTTTTTATTGGTGGTATTAAGATTTATCATGTAATTTCCGTAAATCTTGCCCATTTTTGCCATTACGCCCGTTGACAAAATATTTACAAGCATTTTCATGGCAAGATGTTCAAAAATATCTAAATTGCTTTTAATGATGCCATTTTTATCAAGCAAAAGCTGACTGTAATTTTTATAATCTTTTGCCATATTTAAAAATTCTTCAGGGGCAGTTTTATCGGAAATCCACATTGCAAGGCTTTCCCCTTGCGCCCTTTCAGAATCTTCTTCATTACCTATTTCAAAACCATAAAGCGCATTTAATGAAATATCCGGGATTTTTTTAATATCCTCTTCCTTTATGCCAAAGTTAAGATATTCATTTACAGTTTTTTCAACACAACGAGGTGTGCGTTCAAAGCACTTTTCCCACGCGGTAACGGTATCAAAATAAGGATTTTTAACAAACGCCCACGAAAGAGGCAGATCTTTTCGCTTATTATGCCTAAATGGCGGTGTTGAGAATGTTGGGCCGCGCTCAGTAGTATCTGCAAGAACATCTAAAAGATATTCATCAGCAAAGTATGTTACGTGCCCGCCTGCATTATAAAGCTGAAGCTCTTTTTCAGTATTTTCTTTTACCGTTTCAATACTGGATTTTACTGCATTTATTGATGAAATAAACCCTGAAATGAGTTTATTTTTATCTTCATTTTCTGATAAAATTCTATTTAAACTAAGCTCAAGCGCAGAAGCAATAATTGCTTGCTCAATGCTGGTTGCCTGCATTCTTGTTGAACCCGTAACAGCCATACCTCCACAAGGAATATATATACTCTTACAGTTTTTGTGGGTATAAACGTCATCAGCACGTTTTAATTTGCCTAAAATTGTTGAAGGTTCGGTACAGATTACCATATAAACGGAAGCGCCATCATCAAGTGCCTGAACGGCTGTACCTAAAATTGAAGTGGTTTCGCCCGTTGCAGTTACACCGATTAAAGTATCAAACTCATTAAGTGCATATTCCTTTGCCTGCATTCTGCCAAGCTGAATATAATCTTCAAAGGATTCAACTGCACGAATTAAAGCATAATCTCCACCCGTCATAATTGAATAAAGAGAGTTTAAATACTTAGTACCTTTCATCCTTTTGCGCCATGATGCTTCAAGACGCATTGCAAGTCTGCCCGGTGAACCACAGCCTGAAACAATGATTCTGCCATTATTTATAATTGAATAATATAACCTATCGGTAAAATCATCAAAAGCTTGGCTGTTTATAATATTTTTAAAGATTGGTATAAGAACTTCATCAGCTTTTATAAGCGTATTTATGCCCAAAGACGTATCCTTAACGTAATCTTCACCTAACGTACGTGTTAAGGGGTTTGATTGCTCAGCTTCAACAAAACCAAGCATATATTCTTTTTCATTTTCAATAAAGTTTTGAGAAAGTTCTTTGGCTTTCTTTTTTAAATCTTCCATTATTTTTCCTCAATAATAAGCATCTGTGCAGGGCAAGTACCTGTTGGTAAAATAACCTTGCCACCCTTGCTTTGATATTTTATACCGCTGAAAACTTCTTCAAAAGTGCCGTCAAAGGGTACGTTTACCTCTGTAAATTCGTTTCTTGTATTATATACACCCAACACACCGCTGTTTACAAAAACCGGTGTATCGTTTTCAGCATAAATAAACACACCTGCATTTTTAAGAATATGCCTGAAAACTGCGGCTGAAATATTGCCAATACCTGAAAAATACGTGGTATATGAATTAAATTCTTTTTTTGCAAGACCGCATTTACGGCTAACGGAATATCTGCCTAAAGGTGTAACGTTTTCATTAATATAAATAGTTGGTGTTTTTGCTTCTTTGTATCCAAAAATCGTGTCGCAAGCGTTGATGGACTTCTCATCCTTATCAAGCACGCCAAGCTTAAAGCCGCACATAGCCTCCATATTTTCCATGGAGAAGCCATTATCAGAGATACAATCGCAACCGCTGATAAAGAACAACGTTTTATTATCCTTTTTAAGCTCGGTATTGATATATTCCCTTTGAGAATCGGTCATATAATAAGCATCAAGGAAGATAAACACTTTATACTTATTTTTATCAATTCTGTCAATATCATTTAATGAATAAAGATCGTAAGGTGCGCCCATTCTTGCAAGGGCATCGCGCTGGTTACAGATAAGCTCAGTGTTCATACTTGAGCATTTATTTACGTAGTACATAGATTCACAGCTTACAAAAACCGCAACCTCGGAGGTTGAATGACGCTCTTTTTCTTTTAAAATGGCTGATTTTTTAACAATATCGCCTATTTCTGCCATTAAGCCGTCATCATAGAACCAGCCTTCAAGCATATCAAACCACCACATACCTGTGCGCTTTGAAATACGTTGCATAAATTCCCTGCGCATGCCGTCAATGGTCTTTTCGCGATTTGTAAGAAGGTCTTTGCGCATCTTTGAAAGTTCTGCCATTGCAACCATAACCTGATTATCACCGCAGATTCTGCGTTTTTCAGTTGCTAAATCAGGCACTTTAAAAGTCATGTGATCAAATGAATCAAAATACATCATGTTATTTAATTCGATGGTATCACTTAAAAGCATATAGGCGCTTGCATCATCATACTCCCTGAACTGGTAGGAGGACGGTGTTGCGATTAAGTCAATATCCTCACATCTGTAAACCTTATCGCTTTCTAAATGTCCTGCATTCCAGATACGCGCATCAAGAAGCTCCATAATATAGCCAAAGAACAAGCCCACAACTTTTTTATGATTTAAAACTTCTTGGGCGCAATGGGCATAATAAATAACAAGATCAGCAATTAAATTATGGTGGAATTTACGGTATTCAATTATTGCTTTATCTTTTTTGGGATCAAGAAAGATTTGATTATCGGGTTTTTCAAGTTCTTCTTTAGTTGGTATAGTGATAGAATCGTTACCTGAATATTTGCGGTATGCTTCTAATTTTATGGGATGAGTTTCCTCATAATCATAGTCGCTGAACCACTCAGTAGTATGGCCGCCAAGCAAGAAATATCCTAAAACGAAATTATCATATTTATCTTCAACGTGTTTTATAAGAGCTTTTAAATATTCGCCCGTATCTTTTCTCCATTTTTCATCACCTGCAATCTGTGAAAGGTGCGTAAAGGAGTTTGGTCTGCCCTCGTTTTCATCAAGCCACCATTGCCTTACATCAAGATGTATGTTAATAAAAACATAAGCATCAGGGGCATTTTCCTTAAAAAACTCAATCTGCTTATCAAGGTTTGAAAAGTCATAATTTTTATCACCAAACCAAGTTTCGCCAAATTGTGAATAAGGTACTTTTAATGCTGACATAAGGCCTGAACAGTATACGTGAAAAATGCGTATACCTGCCTTATAAAAATCACCTACATTATTACTTGTAGGACGG
>JAZOMK010000465.1:0-4058 GCA_045653985.1 Clostridia bacterium
AGGTCAAAGGAGCCGTAGATGGTACATTCTTCATCAACGTTCTTTTGTATTGCGGGGCGGATATCAAGCCATGGTGAAGCATATGAAACGGAAGGATCAATATCAGAATAGCAAAGCACTTTGCCTTCTCCATTGGGATTATCCACAACTGAAACTGCACCTTTGCCTAAAATTTTCCAAGAGGGAGTACCGCTTTCAAAGGTGGAGTCAGCTTCTGATAAGAAGTTTTTACTTTCGCCACTTTCACTTTCGGTATCTTCTGTGCCGTTATGTTCGTTTTCTTCATAGGGGCAATCTTCTTCAAGGCCGATATAGAAGTTATCAAAATATATTGCTTCGCGGGTGTTACTGCTTAAACCATCAAAACAAATATTCCATGGTTCGGTAGAGGTAAGGTCGGCTTCGGTTATTTCCATTGAAAATGTTACGCGAGACCATTCATCCTCAAAAGCATCAGCCTTACCAATGGTGCAATAGTTTTTACCTTGCGCGGTGCAAGCTGAGTAACCGTCAGCGGTAGCAGTACGCAAACGAATTAAAGCACCTACGATGTCAGCGTTCTTTGTGTAAATATCAATGGAACAGTAAACGGTTGTTTCTTCCGTTACGTTGTTAAGAATAAAGGGACGCACGTCAATCTGCGGGGAAGCATAACTTTTATCAGGGATGCCTGAATAACAAAGCACTTTGCCTTCGCCCGTTGGGTTGTTGGTAACTTTTGTGTTGCCACCTCCTAAAGCAGACCAAAGGGAGTCTCCGCTTTCAAAAGTAGCACTGCCTTCGGGAATGAAGTTTTCTTCTTCAGCAAAAGCTGTAAGAGTAACAACGCCTGAAAGCAGACATAAAACTAATAAAATTGATAATATCTTTTTCATGATATATTCCTCCTTTTTTTTGTATTATACCATTATTTTTATTTGACTTCAATAATAATTTTGTGTTATTATATATTAAATTATTAAAATTTTAAGATTTTAGGTGGTAGTATGATAAAAGCGGCAGGGGCAGATTGTAAGATTATACAATACGTACAAAACAACGGTATGAATCAAAAAGATTCGCACTTTCATATAAATTATGAAATTTATTATCTGCTTTCAGGCAAAAGACGCTACGTTATAAACAGTACCATATATGATATTAAGGAGGGCGATATTATACTTATACCGCCTATGGTAATGCACAAAACGCAAAACCCGCCAAGCAGTGATGAAAATGCCCATGAACGCTTGCTTTTTAACGTGTTTGATATACCTGAAATTCTTACACCGGTGTTTGAAAAAAACTTTTATCGTCCTGATGGTATATATAAAGAAAAAATCCGCGAACTGATAGAAGAATCACTTAATGAAAATTTAAATGATGAAAAAACTGAATTTCTGCATAAGCTTAATTTGCACAAAATATTGTTTATCCTATCTAAAATGCCAAAGGATAGCTCTGTTCCGCAAAAGCTTTCAGAAAGAGATAAGATTATGCAAAATGCGGCAGATTATATAAAAGAAAACTGCTTTAAACAAATTACTTTAAATGAAATTTCTAAAGAATTTGGCTTTACCCCTGAATACTTTTCTTCCATATTTAAAAAAGCGATAGGTTTAAGCTTTGTTGATTATCTTAATAATATGCGCGTTGCATTGTCCCTTACTTATCTTGCCCGCGAAGATATGTCAATAAGCCAGATAAGCGAAAAATGTGGTTTTAATGACAGTAATTATTTTGCAATCGTTTTCAGGAAGGTTACGGGGACTTCGCCTACACAATACAGAAAAATACAAAAAGCGTAATTATTTTACCCATATGGGGCTTGTCCAGGCGAATCTGCCGTCTTTAAGGCGGACTCTTAAATAGTAATAATCTTCAGGCGATTCCTTTTCGTAGTCAAGAATAACTTGCTCATGTGCCTGATTATCTTTAAAAACAATATAATCTCTGCAATTTTTTACTAAGGTTACGGTATCAATTTCACCGTCAGCATCAATTTTAAAGTAGATACTTCTGTCGCCGTCAACGGTAATTTCTTCTCCCATATAGTGGCCGTTTATTCTGAAATCAATGAAGATTTTACCGTACATAATGCCGTAACAGCGGCGCGCTTTTAATGCTTCAAAAATACTTTCAAGGGTGTTTTCTTTTGAAAGTACGGCAGTAATACCGGGGAAGCATTGGGGATAGGGTATATTATCAAGCAATATGCCGTTTTGCCCTCTGTGGTCATCAGATGCGGCAATGCAACCCATTTTTGCACCTTTCTTTAAGGCATCCTGCCAATGGCCACCTTCACAATCAGAATTTGATAAAAATTCATCGCTTTTCATTTCACAATAATTTCCGCGTGAAAAAACCTGGATGAGGGGCGTCATATCCTCAAGCTCCATTTTAATAAAATCAGCGCCCGAAGAAAAAACGTTTGTATCGTGGGGGACAAGAATAACGTCATCACGGTTAAGGAAGCTATGCAATTCTTCCCTTGAAATTTCACCGTTTTGTTCGCCTAACAAAAGCTCACCATCGTGGTTGTTATAATACACAACGAGGTTATTGTACCAGGGGTATGAGTCCCTTTCATAGGCAAGAATGGTTGTAAATTTATGGGGGACATAATATTCTTTTACCTTTTCTTTAATAATATCCCAGTTGCCGTGCCATAACTCTTTTTTGCCTACACCACCGTGATCATGGTCGGAAAGGGCGCAGAAATCAAGGTGTGCATTGTCGCGTACGTTTAAAAAGTAGATGTCAATATCTACACCACCGTCAGAGAGGTTTGAATGGCCGTGAAGCTCACCAAAATATATGTTATATTCTGATTTTTCGGGAAAGTATTTTTTTACTTCATCCTTTAATGCGCTGAACATTTCAGGTCTTGGCGCGCTGTCGCCGGAATATACGATGTTGGTATATTCTCTGCTTCTTAAAGGTAAATCAAAACGTTTGGCTAAATATCTTTCATTATTTTTCATATACGTTACCGCCTTTTATAAGAGCTTTCAGTAGCGTATATTTTACCATTTTTAATTGAACTTCGCAATACTTAAATAAAAAAATAAAACCTGCTATTGCAAAAAACACATAAATGTTGTATAATATCGGTATAATAGGAATATTAAGGAGGTTTATTTATATGAAACTTGTTATTGCTATCGTGCAGGATGAAGACGCAGGCCGTCTTATCAGCTCAATGATGAAGGAAGGCTACGGTGTAACTAAGCTTGCAACTACAGGCGGTTTCCTTCGCGCAGGTAACACAACACTTTTAACAGGTGTTGAGGATGAAAAACTTGATCATTGTCTTGGCATTGTTGAAAAACTTTGCAAAAGCCGTAAGCAGGTTATCAATTCAAATATCGGCGCATTTGATGCTTCAATAGCTGCTGCCGCACACTCAAATATTGAGATTATGATAGGTGGCGCAACAATTTTTGTTCTTAATATTGAGGAATTCAAAAAATACTGATGAATTTAGACCTTATTAGTTCCTCACCCGTTTTTTTAAACGAAAAATCGGCACTTATCAAAGGTAAGGGAAGCCACGCATATATTATTGAAGGAATCCAAGGCATAGGAAAAATGTCCTTTGCCCTGGCTTCTTCTTGCGTCCATTTCTGTCTTTCGGAAGAAAAACCATGCTTTAAGTGCGCCGGTTGCAGAAAGGTTATGGAGGGCATCCACCCTGACGTGCATATCGTTAAGCCTGATAAAAACATCCTTCGTGTTGATCAGGTGCGCGAAGTTATTTCCACCGTTTATGAAACACCCTATGAGGGTAAATCTAAAATTTACATATTTGAAAAGTTCCATCTTGCCAATGAGCAGGCGCAAAACGCACTTTTAAAAACGTTGGAAGAACCGCCTAAAGCGGTAACTTTTTTCCTTCTTGCAGAAAATGCTTTGGCGCTTTTGCCTACTGTAAGGTCAAGATGCAAAAAGTTAAGGCTTACTGAGTTTGAAACTGCGGCGATTGCTGAACAGTTAGAAAAAATGTTCCCGCAGAATCAACGCAACCAATATGCGGTTAAAAATTGTTCGGGCAATATGGGCACAGCGGTAAAACTTGT